>NZ_CP046712.1 GCF_009873495.1 Nostoc sp. ATCC 53789
AAGTAGGGACAGCAAGCGCATCGCTTCATCAATGACTAACAGTAAGTTTTTGTGTGAGTAAGGTTCACTTGCATCTAAGCCTTTAAGAAATTTAAGCAAGTCACGGGCAACTAGTTTATCAGCCCCATCTGCATCTTTTTCGGGATATTTAAGAGCAGAAATCAGATTGCAACTAAAGGGGTAAACATCCACCCCGGCTGTAAAGTATTGGGTGTTTAATCCCGAATCTAAAGCTAGAGATAATGTTGCCAAGATTGCTGCTAAGGTTCCTTTACCACCTCGCTGAGTGCCAGCGATCGCTATCACCTGGGAACTCATCATGTCTTCTATTTGGAAACCACTTTTCCTTAAAGCCGCGATGAGTGCGTTTGCTCTATTCGCCAGAGGGAGATTAGTTATAGTCTCTGGTACAAGCCCATTAGCTGATGGCTGTAACTCCTCCGGTTTAGAAAGAGAAGCCGCTTGGTGAGTGTCCCGAATATCTACTTGTGGTGATTGAAATTGTTTAATATCTACAGTCGGTGGTAACTGGGTTTGAGCTTGTGCGATGGCACTTATCTCCGACCGATTCACACGACTGTCAATCGTCACATCCTGTAAATGGAGAGCCATACTTTGATAAGTGGGTAGCTGACGACCCTTAAGCTTGCCAAACCAGCCAAACATCCAGCGATAAGCATAAAAACGTTTTCCTGGTTCAACTTGGGTTAAATACTGCCCAATATTTTCAAATTCAGCATGAAGAAAGGCGTACTCTTCAGCCTCGTGTCGCTCTAGAAATTTAACAGTATTAGCAAGATGATCCGCTTGATAATTGTTTCGATTATCATAGTCACCAGCACGAGCAATCGCGTCTATAAAGTTGCCACGTACAAATGGTATTGGTGCAATTTCTTTGGTTCTATTGGAGTGTTCGACTACAAACCATAGCCACGCAGCACCGCCAATTAAACCACCAACTATAGCCAGTGGGTTGACCGCATAACAAACTGCTCCTATCCCCCCAGCCAGCAAGCCAAGTACACGGGTCATGTCTGCTTCGTTCTCAGCCGACCGCGCCATTTCAAATAATTGATCCTTGCGCTCTTGCAACCATTCAGAAATATTCCCAGCTTCTAAATGGGATAAGGCCGGATATGATTCGCGTAAGTGTTCCGTTTCCTTAGTTGTAATTTTTGGGATATTATTGCTTTGCATAAAACAAATGCCCTGTTGAATTAAGAAGCCGCTCAATGTAGAGAGTTGTTGAGCGGCGCTCACTTTAATCAAGTCGCAAGTCGCAAGTCGCAAGTGAAGAACTCTCAAACGGTTCAGTTTAAGTCCCCGGCTTCTATCAAGCCGCAAGTATGTGTTTGCGGGGTCTAAATCCCCCATACATTACTTACTTGCGACTTGCGACTTGTCACTTGCGACTTGCTTTTAATCTTTAGTCAATCGCCAGATGGCAAACCCAATTTCACCCGCCATCATTGTCCCAATGTTGAATAATGTGCAGCCCAATATCATCAACGGGGCTGTGTAGTCGAATGGGTTACGAGCCGCAAAGGTGGTGACAATATCGAACACCCAAACCGCAATCACAACTAACCCAGCACTAGAGCGATCGCGTGTACCTGCGGTTTTGTAGTCTTGCCACAACTGGCCTACCAAGTCAATCTTGCCACTAGGCTTGGTTTCAAGCTCATAGACCATGTGATCTTGAAGTTCCCGCCTAGCTGAATCTGGGTTTTTACCGCGTAGGGCGTGGGCTTCGATTACTTGAACACCTACAGAAACCATAAATGCCAAGTAAAACAAAGGATTGAACAGTGCAAACGGCACATTTAGCCAATTCCAAGTTGGCTCAAACCAAGGACAAACAGGGGGCCCAGTAAAGATTAATTGCCAAGTTGAATCAGCACTAATTACAGAACCACCAATAAATAAAATCCCGCCTACCAAGGCACGACCCGCACCACCGTTAGCAACAAATTGATTGACTATAGCGGCAGCTGCCCTAATGGGTAAACCAACAATCATCACAACAGCCTTGGCGCAAAAATCGATGATTTCACCAAATGAGTGCTTCTTACCCTTGGGTTTACCATCGCTGTTACCAGTGCTATTACTTTCTGCACCAGATGTTCCTAACGCCATTATTTTCTCCTCACTGGTTTGATATTTTGAACGCTTTTACAAACCTCTTTGGCTTTGTATTTCCATTTCCAAATCCCTTCTTCAATCCGACCTATGCAGCGCCCAGAAGCATCAAAAACATCAATAATCTCGTCATCAAGATATAGGGTTGTGTCTGGTCTGGGATTGCGTTTAGCGCTATCAAAGTAATTAGTAATCCTAAGTTTTCGGGTTGTGGGCATGACTCCCGCCTCATATAAGGCATCGCTGGTTTTTGCCCGTTCTTCTATGCGCTGACGTTCTAATCCTTCGGTGGCTTTTAATCTCTCGGCTTCTGCATAAGCCCCCAACTTTGGTACTAAGGGGATGATTACAGGCAAGAAGCAGACCCCAACACCAGCCAAGGCTAAATACAATTGCTTCTTGTACATTTCACTGTGCCATTGCGCTGATTAGTGCAAACTTCTCCCATTGCTTTAACTCATGCAGTCGTTTAAATACTGACTCCGCTTCATTGCTAGGAGCGGTAGAAGAATCACACTCTAACCATGCTTCATGAGCGATTTTTGCAATTAACCAGAGTGTGTCTGATTCGCTCATCTTTTCTAATCCTTCCCCCCATGTCTCACACATATCTTTAATGAGTGCATTGTCGTGAGAGAGGGAGTAATATCCTACTGGGTGCGCCATTTTGGTATCCTTGAATGTGTGTACTGATTTCATCCCTGATCTAAGTCACAACTGGGCGAACGCTTTTCTTCTCCGGGCAAGCGTTCGCACAATTAATCCTCATCAGAACTGTTAGCAAGTTGTACTTTTTCAATGCCATCTAAAACCTCAGAAATTGATTGAATGGCATCATTCAGTACCAAGTCATTTGATGTAGTAAAATGCTCTGATGTTTGCAGTCTCCTATATTCGGGAGTAGCTTGAATCAACCTTAAAGTTTGCTCAACACCAGCCAGAATGATTACTATTTCTTCTGTGCTAACAATACTGCTCATCATATTATTCACCTCTTATCGCCTCTAAATCCCCTAAGTTGATTTGATGATTGTTATTGACGGAGAATCTTTCATTTACTACTTTCTCTAGAGCTTTTCTCAGCCAGTAAGCGGGGGTTGTCCCATCCATTTCTGCAAGCATTCTGATGGCTGGAGTCAAGTCTTGAGGGACGTTGTAATTAAGCCGCTTGGTTAACATCGGTCGTTTCTCCTAAGTAAAGTTTTTTCATTTCTGATAAAGCAACGGTTCCAGGATTTTCGGGAATCAACAAATTACTTTCTGGAATGCAAGATTTAAGTAATCTTTCTTTGATCAACATCTGCACAGGTGGGATCGCAAACGCACCGCCACACAAAGTTACCTTGCTGCGTCTGGCTTTTACGGATACGTCATCTAGGGCATAAGCCAAGGGAGAATCTTTCATCCATGAATGAATCGCGTTCTCTAACTCACTCCCAATGTCTTCGCCATCAGGTGCAATCGCGCTTATGCCGTTATCACCAACGGTTGCAGTTTCCAAAATCTCGCGCAGTTGGGAGGGGCGAATCATTTTAGAAGAATCGGTATTGCTCAATGCTCTAGAGAATTCTTTGATTAGTGTGGCAACACCACCGCCACCATTCGGGCTACAAGTTACCCGTTTTGGTAATTTGCCGAGATTACTGTATTCGCTGATTGTGGCTGTACCATATCCAATATCAAAAGTATGGAATTGTTTATCGTCAAAGCGTTCGCTTGCCCAGAGTGACGCGCCATACCCCTCTGGAAATCCCAGAAAGCCAAGCTTTGAGAAGCACAGACGGTATCTAACAGCATCTACCGCTATCCACTTGCATTGTTCAATGGCTTTTTTTAGTTCTAATGGAGAAGCTAGCGAGAGGGTTGATAAACGAATGTGCAAGGTTCTACGCTTGGCGCTTGTACCCGTGGACAACTCAAGCAGATTCGGCAGAGATGCAATCGCGCCTAATGCAAGGATTGGGAAGTAGTCTACTTTGTGATTCTCGGAATCACTCATTGCTATATATTCCTTACCTTGCAGTCTGGCGGAGCTACCAACGACCCAATGCTCTACAACATCTTTGTTGTTTTCATCTTTGCCTCGGCTTAGGCTGAAAGCTCCTAATTCTCCAAATGGTACTGATGGCACACAACACACCAAAGATTCGGTCTTCATCACTGGTGTTGTGCCAGTTTCGTTATTAACGAAAGCCTGATATTTAATACTGGAGCGCCCAGCATCTAGCATCAAATGAATTACCTTTTTTGATGGCATTGATGCTTTCTCTGTTATAGTTTCAGGCTCGTTTGTGTTGGGTGCGTTCGTGCTTATAGATGTTGGTTGTTTTTTAGGTCTTGACATATCGTTTTACCCTCAACTTTTTATCGTCACTGTCACAAGCAAAAGTAGTCATCATCAAGCAACGTTTCATGTTTCATGTTTCATGTTTCTGGCGGGTGTAAGTGGCGTTTCACGGTTGTTGTGAGGCTGAAACATTGATGCAACCGTTGAAACAGTTTCATGAAACATTCTGTGAAACACTACTGAGTATCTTGGCTCCCCCTTGTAGGAGCCTGTGACAGCATCGAATTTTGCAAAATCTGAAGTAAAAGGAAGTTAACTACCTCTGCATGGTCATTAATGCCTAATTCCTGCGCTTTATTGCTGATAAATGGGTGTAGAGATTGCCTGATTGTTACTCGCATAAATTCTCCTCAAAATAAATTTGCAGGCTGAAGTCGCCAAGAATACGTGTATCTTGTCTCTCACTGGCGCTTTTGCCTTATGTCTGCCAATATAGCAATGTCACGACATTGTGTCAACACGAAAGACAGATAGTAAAATAATTAGATATTGTGTAGGAGAATAGATTTACATGAACTCAGTAGATTCGATGGTTGATAGACGACGGAGTGAAGATTATAGGCAGTTAAGCGGTCATGTGCCAGTTCCCTTGTATCGAAAATTCAAGGCGACATGTGCTGAACGAGATGTAAACCAAAGTGAGGCTCTCGAACAAGCGCTCGCACTTTGGATAGAACAACCTGCAAAGCAAGATGGTGCCGCATGATCGACAACATAAAATGCGTCTTAATCTTAGATTAAGGTCAAGTTGAGGCAGCATCAATAAATTGAATTATTTTTAGTCACACTACTAGTACTAATATAGTGGGATATTTATCTGATTTTTAATGTTAGTTAAAAACTTGTAAAAGCTTTGCTGTGTCTTGGCTTGAGGAAAATAGATAAATTGTTTTATTTTATAAAGTTGAGATATTTATTATTTTTTTTACCTGAGATAATTTACTATGTAATAAGACTATACCCTTAGTTCATCTTTTCTAAGTGTCATGTCACCCGATATACATAAGAAAAGAATGCCTCCCCAAGACTCAACTTGTTTCAGCAAGTTGTTTAACAGTCTTAGAAGACACCCTCAGTTTTTTTCTATTAAATTTCTTTATAACCTAATGTTATCAGTTCCTAGTACTTCTTACAACTTCCTACAACAGGTTTAACGAGAAATTTAATTAAAGTCCTGGTAAATCTTCAGGGGAGGTAAAGCCCACACACTTTACCTCATAAGGATTTCACAATGGTAGCCCAATTAACAGGACAAGAGGCCGTTGGCGGCTGCATTATGCCAGGGGCGTTCGCCTCCTTCGACATCCGAAATTTTCTTCATCAGCTAGAACCAGCCAAAGAAAAAGGCAAGTACATCTGCCCCGTTTGCGGGGGGCACAACTTATCTATCGTCCCAGAAACCGGGAAGTACAGCTGCTTCAATAATTGTGAGTGCAAGGACATCCGAGAGGCAATCAAACCTTGGGATGAAGTGCTGGCAGAGCGACAAAAAACTAATTTCAGTGCAGCACCAAACAAAAACCCAATCAGAGTTAAGACGGTCAAGCCCAACCCAACCCCAATTCCAGATGGCGAATTAGGTTTGGTAATGTTGACCGAGCCAGCGACCAATATTCCCCAACCTCAAAAATTAAAGAGTAAGCGAAAGGGCATCCCCGGAAACGCAACCGAAACAACCTATCAATACTCCCCAACCCAATGGATTGACCGTTACGAATGGGCAGACACCAGTAAAGAGAAAGGTTATGACAAGAGTTTTCGGCAATGGCATAGACTCCCCGACGGCACACCAGAAATGAAGAAGGGTGATCAACCTTGGGGGGCATATCGCATTGATGAAGCTCTAGCCTCCGCTAAATCAATGAATAGAACCTCGGCACTACTCCAGCATGAAGGCGAGGGATGCGTAGAAGTTGGTCGCGCACATGGTCTTGCTGGAATTACGTTTCAGGGCAGTGGATGGGATACGAAAACCATCACCCCAGAATACCAACGTGTTAAAGATTCAGGCATAGGATTAATCGTTTTTCTGCACGATGCTGACGACACTGGCTTAAAGAAACTCCAGACCTGCCAGGACTGTGCAGCCGAGGTGGGGATTGCATTTATTGGAATTAACCCTCACGACATCTGCCCCGATTTACCATATAAATCAAGTGACATCAAAGAAATATTGGGGCAGATGGAAGTACCAGAATTTATCCGCAGGTTAGAGCAGGAGATCCACGCGGCTGTGGCAGAGCGTAAGCAACTGGCAAAGCTGCAAAATTTTGATGATCCTTTAAATGATCTTGATCCAGTTGTCAGCTTCATTCAAATTGCTTTCAAAACCCTCTATGGGGATAAGAACTGGATTTGTGCTGCGGATAAGCTCTACTTTCACACTGGCAACCACTATAAACACTCTCCCGACGACACAGAGCGTAGACGGATAACTAATTTTTGTAATTCATTTGCAGTTGAAAATGAGCAAGGTAAAAAATCCTATCCTTACGCTTCACCCAGTTCAGTTAAGAAGGTTCTAGAGTGGGCAAAAATGCGAACGGGAATTGAGGCAGAATTACTCAATCCACCAGGGATTAATTGCACTAATGGGATAGTTAGACCTGTTTGGATAGGTAGTAAAGTTATTCCACGGCTAGACCCTCATACCCCCGAAGATTACTTTATTTATGAACCATTAATTGAATACAATCCAAACGCTGATACTACAGATTGCGACCGCTTACTTGAGTGTTTGGACAAACCGCAACGAGAAATTCTTTTGAGGAATTTAGCTGCATCAATTGACCTTCAAACTGTTAGGAAACTCAGAGGAAGAGAGGTAAAAGCAATTCTAGCAGTTGGGCTTGGGTCTAACGGGAAAGATGCTCTGCGCGAGTGCGTATCAATCATTTACGGCGAAAATGGACTAACTTCTGTCTCTTTAGCAGACTTCCAATTGTATGACGAAGGCAGGAAGTTTAATCTAGCTCCGTTGATGCACAGCCGAGTGAATTGGGCTTCTGAGAATCCGCAAACATCTAGGATTGATAAAATCCAAAGCTTAAAATTATTTGTAACTGGTAACAAGTTGCATTGTGAACGGAAGGGTAAAGACCATATTGAGTTTACCCCTGAAGCCATAGGTCTTTTTAACTTAAATGAAACGCCAGCACTCCAAGGGGTAATGAAAGCAATTCAAGACAGGATTGCAGTTTTAGAGTTTAAGAAAACCTTTGAAAAAAATCCTGACCCTAACAATCCAAATGAGTTGCAGGCTGACCCAAGATTTGCTTACGACAAAGAATTTATCAGAACGAAAGTAGCCCCAGCATTTCTAAATAAAATGCTGAAAGCACTAAACGACCTTATAGAAGAAGGCATTGATTACGAATGTACAACTGATGCTTTCTACAACCTTCAGAAAGAAAATAATCACTTATTTGATTTCATAGAAGCCGCGAACATAGGCTATGTCCCTGATAAGGAAATGACTGCAAAAGAGTTATGGGTAAGACTGGAACATTACTACACTCAAACTGGCACATTAACTATAGATTCCGATAACAACCGCAGAACGTGGAGCGAACAGGTTAGACCCAGTGACAAAAACGTAAAGGGTATCAACCAAGTCATCGCCAGAATCGCTCAACTTTTCCCCAAGGCTGTCAAGGGAACTAGGTACTGTGACATTGCTAAAAGAAACATCCCAGTACTGAAAGGCATCGGCATTTTGTCAGTTACCCGCACCACATTAGACGAAACCCGCACCACTTCCGCACCACTTGCCGCACCAGAAACAACGCCAAATCAAGACTTCCGCACCACCCGCACCACTTTTTCAGATTTTCAGGAAAAAAACATTGAAGAGTCAGAAATGAAAATTCAATCGCTTCCTATCCCAATGGAAAAAGAAGAATATGCCACCTCAACTGGTGCGGGTGATGCGGAACCCTTGCCAGATAAGGAAAACTGCTGCGGGGAGTCCTGCGTCAGTGGTGCGGATCAACTAGAAAGTGGTGCGGGTATGCCAACTGAGGATCAGGCAGCGATCGCCGCGCCAATTGCATCCGATACTGTTTTGGTAAAAGCTGAGTCTGAGTTCTCATACTCACTGTTGCAGATTGAAATCGACGGCGGGAACATTGCAGGGTTTGTTGGTTGCCAAGTTGAGGTGCGATCGCTTAGTGGTGCGGTCAAGTTCGCAGGTGAGATGATTAACTACGATTCCAAGAATGGAATTGTGACTGTGGCAACTGAGCAAGGGAACCGAGATGCAATTTTATGCGAGACGTTTGTAATTGACTAAGGAATGCAACTGGCCATCGCTACTGTCGTGACTGCGCTTAATCGAAAGCACTTCTAAATTAGGTTGCTCCATGTCCTGTATTCCTACCGAATTAAAGGAGATTCTGGGTAAGCCATCGTGTTGATTGATACCAAATTTCAATGACTGTCAAAATGCGCCGTAAACTACCCCTAGTATCCCAAAACTAGTACCAAATGACAGTCGTTTGACAGTCATTGTCCAAAAACCCGATGACTGTCAAACGACTGTCGTTATACCCCCTAAAGGTGCTTTTGGGCGTATTTTCGCACCAGGCAGTAAGGGCGATTTCTCCCCCAAAAGTGGATTTCAGGGTTTTGTATAAGTGATACCATACTCACTATGGTTTCATGCCCTGCGGGTGGCTGCGCCATCTCTCGCTGCGCTCGTGACATGAAACCGCCGTTCGCCCGAAGGGGTTTTTGAGTACTACAAAAGCACTGCATTTGTAGCATAAATCTTTGATGTCGCCACTAACCATTCTCAGAATTGAGAAACTAAAAACATTCGGCAACGTTGCTCTTAGTGATGACCATGTTACCAGGAATAGAGAAACACCCAATGCAGATCCAACGAGAGAGAATGTCCGGTTGATTGGGGGAGAAGACTCACGCGCATTAGAGGAGATAGTTAAAGAAAAAATTTCTACGCTCAAACATCGCCCACGGCATCACCTGAATATTTCCGCCCTGGTGATCCATCTCTGTCGGGGCAGTGGTCTGATTCACTGATGCAGCAGTGGGCGATCGCATTTCGTGACTGGCTAGCTCAAAACTATAGGTCAAAGTGCGTCAGGGCAGAGCTTCACCTAGATGAAAGTACCCCACACATCCACGCCTACATCGTGCCAGTGAACGATAAAACCGGGAGAGTCAGTCATGACGCGATGTTTGGCGGCAGAGGTGGACAGGGAAGAATCAAGTTATCGAAACTCCAAGATAGTTATGCTGCTGCACTTGCTCCTTTGGGCATTGAACGAGGGGTCAAGGGCAGTAAGGCAAAACACACCAAAGTCAAAGAATATTACCAAGCGGTTAACAGTGAACCACTCACCGCAGTCATTACAAATAACCAATTAACGCCAACGCCATTTGAATCAGCTACAAATTACGTTGCCCGGATTCAGAATTATGACCAATTCCATGTCCTCAACCACCAACTGGCTGACCGTGCTTTCATGCAAGAGCGATTAGAACGGGCAGAGCAACGGGCAAGAGCTAGTGAGAAGGAACGACAAAGGTTAGAAGAAATTGTGCGATCGCTGGAATTGAAAACCCAACAACTGCGCGATTTGCCTTTGGAGGATGTGGCTTGGGAATTGGGGCTACACAATAGTCAAGGAAAATGGAAGGGTCACGGACACATCATTAATATAGATGGGCCCAAATTCTACGACTTTGCCCCCGATCAACAAAAGGGATCTGGGGGTGCGATTGACTTGGTGATGCACGTTAACCAGTGCAATCTACGGCAGGCGGTCGTCTGGTTACATGAGCGCTTTGGGGAAGCTGGGGCAGAACGAGCAGCGATCGCTCACGTTAAGAACAGGGCGGCTGACATTATCCAGACTGAACCACGTCCCCAATTCGCCCCACCTGTTGAGGATAAAGCTAACTGGTCTGCCGTTGAACATTACCTCAATCAATTTCGTGGTATCCGCTCTGACTGTATTCAAATGCTTCATAACCAGGGGCTAGTTTACGCTGATGACCATGCAGCTGCACGAGTCGTTAAGGAACTGCTACCACAGTCCAAGCAGCTCAAGTGCAAGGCTGACGATTGGAATCAGCAGCTTATTGATTATTTACACGAACATAAGCAACAGCGCTTAAAAGGGCAGGATTTGAGTCTTTAATAGTCAGAGAGATTGCTCGTAACCTAACAAAAGTGCTATTGCTGAAGCCCAAAAAGCTTTTCAATAGAAAGCTTTTGTTGGCAATGCGCCACCAAACATCTTATCCATCAAGCAATCTGCATTTATACGCGAACTGTGTGAAATTATGTACACATAGATGGTACATTAAGAGGCATAAATGCAAACAAGCCCACCTAAGTATAGAGCCAATATATAACCAAAAACGGGCAATATGACCTGGAAAGGCTTGATTTTACTTTGTAAATCATGGCTGAAAAACTTAGATGTAGCAAATTTTAACTCCCCTACAGCATAAAGTTTTTCAGACCATCTTGCAGGAAATTGCATGTATCTCGGTTTCATGCCAATTTAGATTACTTAAACTTTTGTAAAATACAAGATTGAGATGAAAAATAAATTAACCATAAAGAAAGTAGGCTTTCTTTATGCTCCTATTCTATGTATATTTGTCACTGCTTGTGGGGATGATTCACTACTCAAAGCCGTGAGAAATTTTACAAAGACGAGAGATACGGCAAGCAAAACAGTGGCAATGATTTCAGAAGATTTTTATCAGTCTTGTGTTCGTCAATATAGCTTTTTGCCGATTGAACCTACTCCAACGATATTACAAAAGAAAACTCCTTATCAAGAAAGAATTGAAGGATTAAAAAAATGCAATACGCAGTGGGAAATTGGGGAAGATTTTCAGAAAAGTAATGATCTTTTATTAAAATATATAGCTTCTTTAGAAGCTATATCCAGTGATAATGTCGTTATTTTTCCCGATACAAGTAAAGATAAATTAGTAAATGCTATTAATGGATTACCTTTAGGTAATTCAAACGATCCAAATGTTTCTGCCGATCGACAACAGGCGATTCAAGCAGGTGTTGGAATTGTACAGTTTATTTCAAAGATTTTTTTGAATAAGTTTCGAGAAAATCAATTATCTGAAGTGATTGTAAATACAAACACTGATATTCAAGCATATACACTAATTTTAAAGAAAAGTGTGCAGAGGGGTTATATTGAGGGATATTTACAGCAAGAGCAAGATAATATTGATCTTCAGTACAATTTAATTGTCACCGATATTCTCTATAAAGAATTTCCTAATGTTGATCCCAATAAACCCCCAGAAAAACTGGCTTTTGACATATCATCTCCTTTTTACTCAATTGATAACGAATGGAGAGAAAAACGAGCAGAAGTAGGCAAAAATATTGAAATTGGAAGACTATATATCCAGTTTTTGGATGAAGTTGCTCTGGGACACAATGAACTGTATGTTTTAATTAAAGGCAAACCTCCTGAAGGCTTGGCAGGAAATCAAACTACTCAAAGTCAACAAGAACAAATTAAACAATTAGCTCAGAAGCGACTAGAACGAATTCAAGACATTGCCAAAAGTTTAGAAAAAGAATTGGCAAAATAAGCTAAATTATATTTTCAGCATAATAAAGCAATAAGGATTAACAATGGATACAATTTTAACAGCAGACGATCTATTTGATATTCGAGATGACATGGCAAAATTTGCCAGAGAAATAGATATCTTTAGAATCTCTAAATCAACTCAAATTTCAGCATTTCTTTTTTCAGAGTTGGAAACTTGGTCAGGCTTAATAAAAAACAGAGTTTTTGAGTTAACAGGGCAAGCCCTGAATCAGTTGACTACGGATCTAAAAGAACCTGCGGCTCATCTCAAAAAAGCAATTCAGAAGTTAGTAGATGCACTCAAAACAATTGGAGAATTTAACAAGGTAGTAAATTATATTGCTGACATCATTAATATTTTTGGTGTAATTGTCAGAGCAGTTTCTCAGGGATTGAGTTCAGTCAATATTGCTTCTGCTTTTGACAGTTTAAAAGGTTTATTCAGCGTTTCTTAAGACATTACCGTGCTAGAAAAGGTTTTTTGTATGTAGGCTAGAAAAATTTCAAGTGTCTGAGACGACAATTTTTCGTAAAAACTAGCAGCATAACCATAGTTTTTTTTTACCAATCTGATTGTAGAAAGCACTTCTTGAAAAGCTGACCACATCTTACAGCAGTTTTCGATCAAACCCGCCACAAAAATAAATCCTAAAACAAAGCCTAGTATTGCTTTTAGTTGTGGCACGTTTGATTGCAATTCGCTGTATTTTCAGCCAAAACGTCAATTTTACCGTTTTGGCACGGTGATGCCTAGTTGGACAACAGCTATACCTATGCGATGGCAGATCGCACTTTAGCTCAGGATTGAGTTAAACTCAACCTCGTTATCTCTCGCATTGGTGCAGTAGGGATCTCGCCAGATCAACTGGCAAGTAGACACTTTTGACAGCAGTAAAATCGAACCATTATGAACCTCTGTAAAGGCTGTAAGTATGGAGTTAAATTCTGAACCGACATCGCAATCCACTCAAAAAGCCGACACTCAGGTGAAAATCACACGGCATGATTTACTCCGGATGGTTGAAGAGAACGGTGGTCCAGAGGGACTTGACTTATCAAACGCTGATTTATCGGGAATAGACTTAAGCAGTAGCAGTATAAGTCGCGATTTGCAAACGCTTCAGGTGCAAAAGAAAATTCACCTTCCTGTTTGGGCAACAGAGATAGTGAAGACAAGCCCTAGTGGTGCAGCCATGTGGAAACTCAATCTGACTAAGGATGACGGAGCACCTCTTTCCCCAAAAGAAATTTCAAGTTCTCTTCGTTATGGCGTGAATCTCAAAGGCGCAATCCTGAGCGGAGCCGACTTGCAAGGAGCAAATCTTGAAAGAGCTGAATTGACAGGTGCCGATTTAGTTCAGGCAAATTTAGAGAGCGCAAATCTATGGGCATCTGTACTCGATAATGCCAATCTGTGGCGTGCAAATCTAAAAAATGCTTATCTTGCTAAAGCTAGTTTTCAAGAAACTATTGTATCAAATGCTAATTTGGAAAATGTCAATGCACCCTTCACGGACTTTAATCGAGCAGATTTCTCTGGAGCCAACTTGAATAATGCATCTTTTTACGCTGCAAATCTATCAGAGGCGAAGCTAAACGGGGTGTTTTTAGGAAGAACTAGCTTATGGCGAGCGAACCTGCGAGATGCACAGATATCAGTTAAGAGTATTGGTACAAGTGTGTTACAAGAAGATCCAGAAGCATTTATGGCACACTTGGAGCATCACTTAGGTTCGGAGCAGACATCACAATCTTTTACTAAACCCTTTAAGCGCCGTTTTAGTGAGGCACGAGATGTCTATTTGGCATTGAAAGCAAACTTCTCTGACACCGGAGATAACTTGGCAGCAAGTTGGGCACATTTCAAAGCACGGGAGATGCAAAAGCACACCCATCATCCTCAACGAGCGGGGTTTTGTTACTATCGCGAATTGCCACAAAACGCATCATCCCGGATTTCTCCGCGTTTATGGTGGTTTTATTTCAAGCACACCGTTCACTGGCTACTCAGTTGGGCTGCGGAGTTATCCTGTGGATATGGTGAACAACCCTTCAGAGTTATTGCTTGTTCAGCTGTTATTCTTCTGGTCTTCCCTTTTCTATATGCCTTAGGAGGTGGTGTAATTAACACGTCAGGGCAACCATTACGGTGGGTTGACTATTTCCATTACAGCTTGGCTGCATTTAGCACAATTGGATTTCCCGATTTGGTTCCTGCTAGTGATGTTGCTAAACTGCTCACTAGCCTGGAGGCTTTGTTGGGGATTGCGAGTATATCACTACTCATGTTTGCGTTAGGCAATCGGATAAGTCGTGCATGAAGAAAGTGGGTTTAGATGACCGTTCAGAGTTCAGCTTGGCGTTAAAACAACGGGAAATCAAAGGTTTTGAAAATTTGCTTGACATAACTTTACAAGGTGTCCCGTTTGCCACATATCTTGGCTCAATACCTGTTTGGCATTGTTTCAAGATGGACGTATTTATTAATTGATAGCTATTCTCAATAACTTCTGAGTGGCGCGTCTCTCAACGAAAGAATAGGGCTTGTGGCGTAGTAGACTGTCCATAATAAGGCGCGTACACCGGACACTAACCCTGCGAATAAATGAGGCCGCCACCCCCAACTCGTCTACCGAACAAACATTACAGGTCTAGAGAATACCTGACACCAAGCGAGGTGCGAAGCCTTCTTGATGCCGCACTCGAACGCAAAGCTCGTTATTCTCACCGTGATTATACACTGATGTTGCTCATGTTTCGCCACGGTCTGAGGGTGGGGGAAGCTGTAGGGTCTAAATGCGGTTTAAGGTGGGATGCCCTGATGTGGGCGGAACGTCAGATTTTCATCACCAGGGAAAAGGGCAGTGATTCAGGGGTGCATCCCTTGAGAGACGATGAATTAGTTTTGCTCAAAGAACTCAGAGAGATGTTGCCTGATAGCAAATATATTTTCGTTTCCGAGCGTGGTGAGGTGATGTCTACTGATGCGGTGCGAAAGCTGCTTGGGCGGCTGGCAGCGCAGGCAGGACTTGATATCAAAGTTCACTGTCACATGATGCGCCACGCCTGCGGCTACTATCTGGTGAATCAGGGTTACAACACTAGAGAAATTCAGGACTTCCTGGGACACCGCGATATCAAGCACACTGAAAAATATACAAAGCTCAACGCTCGACGCTTCCTGAATTTTGATTGGGGTGATTTGTAAAAATTCTGGTCATAGCTGCGCTCTTCTTCAATCTCTCAGAGGTCATCGCTCTCTTGCGGCTCTGGAGTGATATTTGGGTGTGACTGAGCAGCAGAAAGAAAATGCCATCTCCACTTTAGTTTTTTAAGTCAGTAAGGTACTGTTGCGTGTTGTCCTGCTAATAAAAAATCGACTTGTTGACTAAAGTTTATTAATTGTGTGCAAAAGCGAAACTTTATAAACTTTGATAAAAAATAAAAAACTGATTACGAATTTAGATGTATGCTGCTGAAAACGGCTAAAACTGCGCTGCTGTACGGCAATTGTTACTTTTTTGCAAAAGTTGAGATATCAAGTATGACCAATGTTTGGTACTGGGTTAAAGGTCTAGGAATTGCAATAAGTGGTGCAATAGTTTTCTCTGGAAACTCTGCTATTGCCAAAGTTAACCAGGATGGTAATCTACCCAATAATTATGGTGTTGCAATACAGGAAAGTATCACAATTCTTAAAGGTGTAACCCAATTTGAAAGTAACCTTTCTCGTAGTTTAAAACAGTTTTCTGTTCTTACTGTAGACACAGGCTACTTCAACAAAAAGGCTTTTTGTAACACCAATGTTTTATTTGTAGTTAGCAGCACGAGTAGTCTCAACTTTACCGATGCTAATAAGTTCAGTGCCACAGTTTACCAACATCACCTGAATAAATCTAATTTCGAAACGGTAGTTGAAAATTATCCTGTATCAAGAGATAATATTCGAAAATTTAATTACACTATCGACAACACTCTAGTTCAAAATACAGATGGAGATGCTGTTGGAGTCCAACAAGCCCAGGAATTTTTACAACCAATTCCTTCTAAACGCATTGTGCAAATGTTTTGCTGTATGGATAAACTTGGACGTTGCGTTCCTTGCCCATAATTCATGTAATCGTGCTTTAGCCGAATTAGGAAAAGTAATCAAAACTATTTGTGCCAATAAGGGGTTTTTTGTATGTTCCCTCGAAAAGGGGGAATAGCAAAAACAAGGTTTGGCATTATTCCCTTCAAATCCTTGTCAGCAAAGCTTCCCCTCCAACGTGTCTTAGAAACTATACTCTTTGAGACATACCTAAATCATGTCTCTTTTTATGTCTCAAAAAGCAATTCTTAGATCCTAATCGGACTAATGATACTCTCCCAAAGCATAGCTCTATGAAGGTTTGCGCTGATTAAAAGGTAAAGCACCATTCAAGATTAAATTCCTTAATCCCCCTTTTCGAGGGTTTGTACAAAAAAAACCGAAATGGTTATGAAGGGAAATGTCGGGAAATATGTAGTTAAACGACATCTCCTCGGACGGGGCAAGGGAGCAACTAGCCAAAAATTAGCGATCGCCGCGTGATAGACTGTTGATACTCACGCCCCGGCGAGAGCGATTGCTTGCAGGTTAATCTGGCGCTAAATGCCTTAGAGTATAAGCTTTTAACCCCATGTCGTCTTCCCCTTCATTTTCCCTCTTCTTCAGATGCACTAAAACCATCCAGAAATGCCAACCCCGCTTTGTAGAAGACATTATTGTCTACATAGTGCTTAGCTGCCTCGCTTAATGCTGCTTTCCCACCGTTAAACCAGCGTTCTCGAGTCAATAGTTGTCGCCGAAATTTTTGCCATTTTGTCGGTTGATTAACTCTAATTTCTTCAAATTCTGCCTCAATAATTTCCTGAGCTTCTGCCTCAGTTGCAGTTGGATAGTTTTGCTGCAATGTCTTCAAAATTTGAGTGATCTCGGTTAACGCCTGAGCAAAGCCTGGATCAGATGCATATTTCTTAGCGATAACTTCACCTGGATTATTCTCAATAATCTGAACTACATCAGCTTTAATACTATATTTACTACTATCTGACATTGTTTTGGAAGGTTGGAGTTTAACTTCATTTATAGCATTTTCCATTTTACTGATTGGTGACTTGTGAAGAAGTTGCTCAAAGTCGAAATCACTAACTAATCTTTGGACACTCACCATTTGATAACTGACTTGACATTGAATCTGCTTTTGTTTGTCATCCAAAAATTTGTAGAGTATCTCCAAAGGATAGAAATGGGGAGTTTGGCTATAATTGCATTCTATGCAATTGCAGGGAACCAGTGTTTTGTATTTTAAACGTTTATAAGAAGCGTAAATTTTTTCTAATTCATGTTTAACAATAGTTAATAAATCTCGCTTTCGCTTGCCAAATACACGAATTTTTATTTCTCCCTTATGAGAACGGTAATACTCAATCACCTCTGCGCTGGCTTCATCTTTGATCAAAACTACACCACTTCTCCATACACAGGTTTGTCCCTTAATCCAAGGATGCATCTCGACAATAAACCGTGTGAGTATGCCCTTGGGCATGAATTCATATTCATAACGTAAGAAAAGGTTATCAGTTTCATCCCATGCATATTCTGGTTGGTTAGGACTGAGTAGTTGAGGAGCAATGTAGATGCCTGGGCAGCTAGGGATCTCATAGCACAGCTTGAAGTTCATCATTAGCCGTAGTAATTCTGCTCGCATAGTGGCGTACTGATCTCCACACCATATGTTTGCTAGATCAGTGCGATCAAATTTGCCAAGGTTTTTAATGACTTGCTTATTATCAAGTACGTTGTAGACAGCATCTGTACCCCAAGTAGGTTTGAGAATCACCGTCTTCATCAAAAGGTCATCCTCTTGGAAGTGAAGACACACTCCTAAATCATGCAGGTAGCCACTGAGTTGGAGCTTATCTTCTAGCTTGGTAAACCCATTTTGATTACAAATATCGAGGTATTCGTCCAAACCAATATAGCTGCGTGGATCTTGTTCTAAAACTTCTCGTACTTGCACCCAAGTTTTTGGAAGTTCAGTCCCAACATGAGGCAATTGACGAAGATAGTGTTGAATAGTGATAAGGATTTCTGACAAACCGCGATTTGTAGCGAGGTTAGTAGCAAGGATATCCTTAAGATGAGTAAACTCACCGCGTAATTGACGCTCGTTTATTTCTCGCTGGCGATCCTGTTTCTCATTTTTTACGATGAGTAAGGGACTATTACCGCTAAGCAGTTCAACAACTCTTAACCAATAGTAGAAATCAGTATCCTCTTTACGGGTATCTGCTACCAAAGCGTATAGAGAACGTTTCGTAAGGAAGAACTGGTGGGTAGCATGATAAATTTCCTGACCTCCAAAATCCCAAATATTTACACGATAGTCCTTACCATTATCAAGGCGAAAATGCCACTGAATTACATCAATTCCTTTGGTTGAGCCTTCATCATGTTGGAGTGAATAATTTGGGTCTTGAATTTTTTTCGCTAGTGATGTTTTGCCTGCCGCAGCTTCTCCAATGATGATCAATTTAGCTTCATATAAATGATCTTTTGCTTGTTCTAACTGCTCGTAAAAATTGATAATTCCTTTTAACCCTTTTTCTTGGATTTCAGGGGGAACTTCTGGTAATAAATTATTTTCTAGGTAAAGTGTGCGGAGTTTGGTAAGTTGCAAAATTGCCTTTGGCAACTTGATCAGCTTATTACTTCGGATATCTAGCAATTTGAGCTTAATAAGTTGACCAATTTCTGATGGCAGTTGAATTAACTGATTCTCACCTAAATTCAGTGATTCTAGATTTGTAAGTTGACCAATTTCTGATGGCAATTGAATTAACTGATTGGCGCGAAAATTGAGCAATTCAAGATTAGATAGTTGACCAATCTCATGTGGTAGTTTGCTCAGTTGATTAAAGCGGCAGTCTAGAGATTTTAGGTTAATGAGTTGACCAATCTCTGGTGGTAAGACACTTAGTTGACTGAAATGGAGATTGAGTGTTTGTAGATTGGAGAGTTGACCAATCTCAGGTGGTAATTCACTTATCTGAGTGTAGCTAAGGTTAAGTGATTGTAGATTCTTCAGCTTGCCAATTTCTGGGGGTAGATTCCTTAATTTATTTCCCTTCGGTTCTCCTTCCTCTCTATCCCACTTTCCTAAAACGAGTGTTTTAAGATGAATAAGCTGCTCAATCTCAGGTGGTAGGAATGTTAACCTATGACCAGCAAGATCCAGTTCGGTTGCTTCTTTTTTAGCTGCAATTTGGATGGTTTGAAGCAATTCTTGCTCTGTCATAGACGGTTCATGTTTAGGCTAGAGTGGTTGCTTGCAATAATCATGAATGATGACAATACTGCTCGGTTAAGCTTAGAACCAGCAGAGAGAACTTACAAATTGTATCAATACAAATTGTTACAAGCTTAACGTGGTAAGGCTTAACTTGATGACACGAATTTGTCTCAACGGCATTTAATTTGTCACTGTACACGTGTTATGGCTGTATGAGTCAGATAATCTAGATTAAAGAATAAATAATCAAGAATATAGAATATATTATGTATAATATTTGCCACATAGGCAAACTGAGTCAAATGTAAACGTGACCCAAAAACTGGCTGTCTTCAACATGAAAGGAGGGGTGGCGAAATCGACCACCGCTTACAATTTAGCTGTGGGCCTGGTCAAGTTTAAAAAGCAGCGGGTATTAGTTATTGATATTGACCCACAAGGAAACGCTAGTGCTGCATTAGGGATTCCCATCTGGCAGCTAGAATTTCAGCTAAAAGATGTGTTGCAGCACAAGGTTCCGCTAGCACAGGTACTGGTGACAACTGCTAGTGGTGTAGATGTAATACCATCTAACATCTTGCTGGCAGAAGAAGAAATTCCAATATCTGGTCGTCCAGGCAGAGAACTGCTACTCAAAAAAGCGATCGCTCCAATATTAGATAAATATAATTTTGTGCTGATAGATTGTCCGCCTAACGTGGGTGTGTTTGCCATCAACGCACTGATGGCCAGCGATGGGGTAATCATCCCAGTAGACATGAGCTATTTGGGATTGTTGGGCGTTCAAGGAATTGAACACGCCCTAACTTTGGTTAGAGATCAGCTAGATCATCCCATTGCCATAGCAGGTGTGCTGGCAACTCGGTATGACCGCAGGAACAATCTTAGTAAAGAAGTTTTGGATGCCCTAACTGAGCATTTTGGCTCAAAGATGTTTAAAACGGTGATTCCTGAGACGGTGAAAATCCGAGAAGCACCTTCTCACGGGCAATCTATCTTTGAATACGACCCAAACGGTGTAGGTGCTTCTTCTTATCGGGAATTAGTTAATGAGGTTTATAAATGGCAGTAAATAAAAATAAGTCGCGTTCGGTTCTGGGTGCTAATCCTTTAGCAAAAGGGGTTTTCAACAAAACTGAGGTAGAAACTCAGTCTACTGAAGAAATAATCAATAATCAAGAATCTAGATTCTTGATTAAAGGTGATAGAGAAGCAGTGAATTTGCGCCTGCCCATCGAACTGAACGACTGGCTCAACGATCTACTAAAAAAAGGTAAGCGCAAGCATGGTGCTAAAGTACCGAAGGAAGTTTGGGTGCAAGCTGCTTTGGAATTGTTCAAGGCAATGCCCGTAAA
Source organism: Nostoc sp. ATCC 53789 (assembly GCF_009873495.1). Lineage (GTDB taxonomy): Bacteria > Cyanobacteriota > Cyanobacteriia > Cyanobacteriales > Nostocaceae > Nostoc > Nostoc muscorum_A. The sequence continues at coordinate 20,762 of NZ_CP046712.1, forward strand.
CTGGGAAGAGATTGATTCAGAGGAGAATTTGCAGTCAGCACTATTGAATCTAGAAACTAGAATAAAGAATATAGAAAATATTTAAGCATAAGCTCTAAGGAACATTCCAAAGGTTTTTATGAACAAGATGGTAACGGTTGTATTTGATGGAAATGTTTTGCGCCCAGATGCGCCCTTGGGTTTGACACCGAACACGCGTTATGTCATTACAATTCAAGAATTAAAATCCCCATTACCCGATGGGGATGCTTGGGATGTGCTGGAGGCAATGGTAGGAACTGTTGAGGCATCTGAGGACTGGTCTAGTGAACACGATCATTATTTGTACGGTACTCCTAAGAGCAATTTAGGCAATCCATGAGTAATGAGCGCTTGTTTCTGGATACAGTATTTATCCAGGCTTTGTTGAATAAACGCGACCAGTATCATCATCAGGCTAAAGCATTTCTGCCAAGAGTACGAGCGGCAATGGCTGTTTGGGTAACAGAAGCGATATTGGTAGAAGTTGGTAATGCTTTGGGTGCTGTCAATCGCCCAGGGGGAGCGCAATTTATCCAGCAGTGTTATAACACTGCTAATTTACAGGTGGTAACTGTGGATACACCATTGTTTAACCGTGCGTTACAGCTTTATAACGAGCGTCTTGATAAAACTTGGGGTTTGACAGACTGTATTTCTTTTGTCGTAATGTGGGAACAAGGTTTGACAGATGCAGTTACTGCTGATCTACATTTTGTTCAAGCTGGGTTTCGGGCATTGTTGCGCTAAATGAAGCCAGAAGAGTTTGAGCCACCTATTCCACGTTTTGGCTCTTACGTGTAATCGGCAATTGAAACTGGCTCTACAAGAGCCGATGCCTCATGGCTCTTGTAACAATTTTCTCGTGAACGCAGACACACATCTATGAACCTGCGCCAGCTTCAGATACAGTAGCTCCTACATCTGGTTTTACTTCCTTTGCTTTTTTCTCAAAAAGCTGAATTCCTGCGTCAACGATCTCAAACCCGTTTTCTGTTCGTTGGGGGCCCAAATGAGCAGTGATTCCGAAAGTTACGCTAAGGAATTAATGAGCCGTTTTCAATACTGCGATCGCTACGGATAAGACTGTACCAATTGAAGTCTCTGAAATTTAGGAGCTTCAAACCCAAGATGAGCCGTATTAAATTGTTGCACCAAATAATCTATAGGTTAATTGGTACATCAAGAATTACGAAAAATATCGATTTGCAGAATGCTTATCCAGTAAGGATTACAGCCTTGGCGTAACTTTCTGTACGATTGCTCATTTAGCCCCATATCCGTGATATTAGTGTGCATGATATTAGTGTGCATGATATTAGTGTGCATGATATTAGTGTGCATGATATTAGTGTGCGTGATATTAGTGCGCGTGATATTAGTGCGCCGAAAATTTCTTCATAGCATTTAGTCTAAAGTCCATTACCGTATATTAAAGGGGGTAAAGAAAAGCCTTGATTATAGAGCTTCCTTGTTACTTCAAATTTCAGGAATCCTTCCACTCCACCACCTTGAGCAAGTGTTTTCTTTAAGTCCCGCAAAATTTGTCTCCCTACTTTTCGGTTTTGTGTTTGCATGGTGTATATCCGGACATTACCTAAATTCGGTTTATACAAATCTAAATAGTAAAATCCAGATTCGAGGAACTTTTTATCTACCTTGGAATTGACTTGATGAAGGGCTAGGTGAATATCGCACGCCTTAACAATTCCTTCTGAGCAGGGGCTTGGACTTAGTTTAGGGAGAAGTTTATCCCAAATAGCTTCATCCAAAGGTAAATTTGAGATTGGCTCATCGACCGCAATTACTTCCTCTTCAATGTATCCAACAAAACTTTTATCTTGTTTGATATAAAACTGAGACTTTTTAAAGCAGATATCTGCCTCTTGCACAGTTGAAAATTTTTTAGACCAAAGGTGTTGCATTCTCACACAAGAATCGCCACCTATGATATTCTGCTCCGAAAACCCAGAGTCTCTGAAAAAATTTGCCAGTTCTACAGAGATTGAGTTAGCAATCACATGAGTATCACAAAAACCAATTTTAGAACTTGTAACCATGAGTTTATCTTCTAGATTTAGCATCATTATTAATTAACCTCATATTTATTGATATATACGGCGTTTAGATTCTCCTCTCAGGAGGAGTTTTTTAAGAAAATAATGCGTTAACATAGATAGTACGCTTAAGGAAGTTTGCAGAAGTAAAGATACTCCAGCACAACCAATAATTCCCAAATATACTGACTCGTAGTTCTGATTGAGTCTTGCACTATTAATGTAATAACCAATTCCGTGAGAGACATCACCGATTTGCATTTCTGCAACTACTACTAAAATTAGTGACCAGCGCAAACCTTCCCTAGCTGCCAAGTATACACTTTCCGAAATATTACTAAATTTCCATAGCCAAACACCTAGAGATGAGTAACCTAAATTTTCTAGCATTTTTGATAAATCTATGTTCAAACTTAGAAGTACTTTTAAGAGAATTAAAGAAGTAGACAGAGTAGCACCAAAAACTCCTAGAGCAATGATACTGCCAGATTCTAAACCTAAAGCTAAAGAAAAAATCGGCAGTAAAGTTACAGGAGGAATACCGCTCATTGCTTTAATAATTGGCTCAAATCCTTGGCGGAGATTTGTGGATATGCAAAGTAATATACAAATAATTAGAGACAGGCAAAAAGAAATTACAAAAGCACTAGAGGTATGAATATAAGTTTTGATAGAGTCAGTGATTAGACTGCCTCTTGTTAACTCGAACGGTAGTGAAAGTATTACATTTAAAGGAGAAGAAAGAAAGCGCCAGTTTGGAATTGGGGGCTGCCAAGCGAATAATCTCCACACATAAGAAAGTAGCAAAAAATGAGAGTAAGCTATTAATTGCCAAAATAGTAAAATGAGTAAAAAGGCAAAAGTTGCTTTCCAATTAAAAGACTTAATTGTGCTATAAAATAGTACTCTCATTGTAAAAAATCAGTCAATATTCGTCTCAAACTTGTGTATTCTGGGGTATCAATATCTTGAAGCTTCCGAGGATGTGGCTTATCCACAAATATTTCTTTGACAATTTGACCATCTCGAAACAAAAGTAATCTATCAGCCAGAAACAGAGCAGCTTCTAGATCGTGAGTTACTGATAAAACAGTAATACCAACTGTTTGTCTCAAAAATCCAAGAAAAGCTAGAAATGAACCCTTTGTAGAAAAGTCCAACCCATTTGTTGGTTCATCCAAAATCAGTAAGCCAGGGTTGATGCCTAAACCTTGGGCTAAACAGAGACGACGCAATTGCCCCGATGAAAGTGCAGATGGCTTATGTTGAGACACTTCTGTTAAACCAGTTAGCTTGAGTAACAATTTAGTTGTTTTTCGTCTCAATTCTGGATCGTAGCAAATAGTTGCTAAAACAAGGTATAAATTTTCTTCAACTGTTAGCTGAGGTAAAGCGTTGGAACCATCAGCAAACACCATATATCCATTCAATGAGCGTGTTCCTCGAAAGAGATAGTCCCACCAAGACCACTTTGTACGCTTTTGAGTCTGCATTTGTTTCCAAAATTGAGCAATTTTGTGGGCATACTGACTATTCTCGTTAGCTGAAGGTAAAACACGCAAATCTTCTGTTTCCAGCAAGTTATTAACAATAAGTTTGCCTGAGTCGAGCTTGGAATAGCCAGAAATACATCTTAGTAGCGTGGTTTTTCCGCTACCAGATTTTCCAAACAGAACTGTGGATTCTCCTTGATATAGGTTCAGCGATATTCCATTTAAAATGGGCTGCTTGCTGGAGTAGCCGAATTTCAAATTTTCGCAGCTTACTATAATTTTGCGTTTTTGCTGAATCATTTGTTTGGTTTGCATAATCATTACCTTACTAACTTGAAAATACGATTTTTATACACTGTGATGTATGCAGTACATGATGGCTACTTAGATTCAGATGTTGTGGTTGACTTATAAATCATGGAACTAAATTCTTGCGGAGCTTTTTTGAGGGAGCCGTAACGTACAAGTTGATTGGCTACGTACTCTAAACCTGCTTCTGTTGGAGAAGGAAGCACTGTTGGTAGATGAAGTTTTTTAGATTGCTCAAGAGTGAGTTTCACGAAGTTAATGTTAGAGTTATTTTTTTTATTAAAAGAAGGTAGACCTTTAGTCAGAAGCCATTCCTTATCTTTCGATTTTTCCAATCCTTTTGTTAAAGCAGTGATGAATTTTCTAGAGACATTAGAATTCGCTTTTACCCAACTTTTACGTGCTAAATATGTAGTTACTTGCGTTTGTTCATTTCGATAGTAAAATCCATCTTGATCTTTTAATGTTTTAACTTGAGTTTGCAAAAGACCAAGAGTAATGTAAGGCTCCGCAGAAGCTGCCGCATCAACTGTTCCAGATTGCAAGGCTGTCACTTGGTCTGCATGAGGCATTCCAATTAATTGCACATCCTTCTCCTTCAGTCCATTGCGCTCAAGGTAGTCTAGAAGCTCTAAGACATCAGAAGTACGCCCTGGATAACCAACTACAGCTATTTTTTTTCCGCGTAAATCTTTTATCTTTGAAAATTTTGAATTTATAGGGACAATAATTCTGTGTTCTTTGATTTCTGCACTATCTATACTTGCTCCAAATATGCTAACTAAATCATCTGGGACTCCTTTACTGCGAGCCACGACTAAAGAAGGCAGTATGCTAAAAGCTACATCTATATTGTTAGCAGCTAAAGCTTCATTGCCTTCTGGCCCAGACTTAATCATTCGCAACTGAACATCTAGTCCCTGCGCTTTGAAATAACCTTCCTCAACTGCTGTGTAGAGTGGATAAGCAGAGAGCAGAGGTAAATAGCCGACGCGCACGCTGGGAGTGCTACCTGGGGTTTCTGTAAGTGGATTTTGTACAGGGTTACAGGCAATAACTAAAATAGTAATAAAAAAAAGAAATAGCAAATTAATTTGTTTTTTAATAAGCCATTTTATAGAAAAAATATCCCTATAATGTAATATTTTGTTTTGCACAATCATCGCTATCATATATTAATTTATCGTCTTACTAGTCTAATTTTTTTAGAGAAATTCTCTGGCATTTATGTTGAATATTTTTGTATTCCTGAGCAATTAAGTTATATTGTTCATTAGAAAGATACAACCATCCTTTTGAATTTATTGATGCAATCTGATTTTCTAAGCTTCGCATAACTATACCCTCTACTAAGAAATCTCCAAATTTTAATGTAGGATCATTTTCTGTAAGATTGAGATTGTAAAGTACAACATAGGGAGATGGCATCAAAAGCCAAAAATTTGTTTTGACAGGAGTTATTGCAAATTCTATGTTTTCAGCTAGCTTTTCTTTTAATTGTGCCAATTCTGTATCTAAATCATAATCTGAATTTTCATCACAATCTAGATTATGGGGGTCATACAAAGAGTTTTTATTATCCAATTTAAATTTTTCAGCTTGTTGAGAGTACCACTCAATTTCAACAATTCTGCCAAGAGAACGCAACCATTTGTTAATTAGAGCTTCCACCTGATTTTCTTCAAGTGAAGGATGAGATTGAAGCGAAGGAAATATAAATTCATATTTGAAATTTCTAACGATATTATTAGCAATAGAAATAGCAACTTCTTGACTTAATAATCCTAATGGAGGTTCCCAGCCTGCTACTATGGTTATTTGGTTTTTATATCCCTTTTCAGTAGAGTGTTTAGCAAGTTGGTCTTGGTCTCTATGAATAATTTGCCAAGGCATCAACAATCGATTGCAAATATCTCTAGGTCTCAAAGTATCTAGTTCTGGCAGTGCTTTTATTAATTTTGTAACTGCCTCACCTTCTGGAAATTCTTCATATTGATAAGCACGCATCCTGTGTATTTGCCGTGCTGATAAACTCGACTGACTTGCTAGGTCTGTGGATATGTAATCTGTCAATCCTTTTGCAAACTCTAGCTGTTGATGCTTGAGTTGCACAATGGTGTCAATGTATTTCCCAAATGAAGTCGTTTCTGTCATAAACTTGCTTAGGTGCAATACTACCTTGCAGGTTAGCACCATTTATTTTACTTGGCAATAAGTCAAAAATATATATATTGTAATTTTGTCAATTTGACGTAATACGTCAAATTGACAAAATAAAGTATTTTGTAAAACTGACAAAAATGCGGTGTTAACCTATTGACAAAAAGTCAGTATGTTTAATAAAGTGTTATCTAACATACGAAAAAGGAATTTTTGCTATTTCGACAACTTGCCTTAAAAGTAATCTAGCTTTTAAGCTAAAAGGATCATTTTACCAATAAGCATCTGTCAAGGAATTTAGCTGTGTATTCGCATAGCACACCAAATGGAATTGTTGATTTACTAGAACGATGCAAGTGCATTTCCTCAGAGATGATTCGACATACTAAATGTGGGTATGTAGGGCAAATAAGTATTGATAGCAAGCCTGTTCAGCCGAGGAGAAATCATGAATTTATTATCCAATCACTTCCTTGCTCTTATCACGAAATTAGTCATGAAGAGGGATTGATTTGGAGAGCAAGGAAAAAGGTTCCTTTACTTTACTCCCAAATCAATATTCAACATCTATCCAGATACTATGAATCGGTTCTATTTCAAATTTATAAAGCTTCAGGTTATGGAACTCTAAAGATTGAATTCTGGTGTATCGAGCCACACAAAAACTACAAGTTTGTTCATCACTGGTTTTGCTCCTACAGGGAAGTTGCTCTAATTGAACTTAACCCACCTTCCGAATAAGCTCTAAGGAAATAGAAAAAACTATGTAATTACCTTAAAAAGAAGTCTTTAAATCTTTACCTCAGTAAACTGCACAATCGAAATCATTGGCAGAAGCGAGGAATGCTAAAAAATAATACAACTCACCTAGTTCCAGATGGAAAAAACCACAACGGCTAGGGAAGCAGCTTAACATTAAGCACTTCTCTAGCCGTTCTTTTTTAGCAAACCAAATGAAAACATGACCGGACTTCTTATTTCCGTTTCAGTTGCTACGAAACCAAGTTCGCACACCAAAGGCTTTCAAAAAGATTAACCCAGCATTAATTCGCAGTTAGTACTGGGCAAATCCCTAATTCATATTTACCAACACTGATTTGCGGTCAGTGCTGGCAGAGTTTTTCGTGAATTAAAAGGAACCTATCTTATGATATCGAACATCAAAGAGCAATCGTCAATTAAAATTTGTATTGAGACTGCACCAACAGCCCCCACGATAAATATCCAATCGAGTCCACCGTTTGCACCAACACTCTATGAATATCTTGCTTTGCTTCCGGCGTTGCTTACTGCTGTTACTCCATTAATTTTGGGATTAAGGAATAACAAATTTTCGGAGTCAGGCAGACTAAATTCTAAGGGGAACGATTCTTCGGAGTTAGACAGACCAAACAAGGATAAGCATTAAGGGAAGAAGGTAATCCTGCTATCGGTGTGAAATGATCAGTTGTGCAGAAAGTTACTTTAAGGACTTGATGACCCATTTTCAACATCCCGACCAATAGTTCAGCTTCAAGTGCTTATATAGACCACTACTACCAGAATCCAAACAACTCTTAACAAATAGGCCGCGAAGCGAAGTGTCTGCCGATGCCTGCACCGTTTTGGGTAGCTCATCAACGAGTGGATTTGTGGCAGTGGCAGACACCGCTCTTGATTGAGCTTGCTAGGTTTTGAGGTGCGTCATCACCTAGAGGGAAAATCCTTTATTTTGTCTAAGTTCTTGTTGCTGTTCTGATTCTATTATTTGTTGCAATAGACGCTCTGCTTTTTGCCAAAGCTGAATATCTTCTCTTTCTACTGACCCAATATAAATCGGTGAATACTCAAGCTTACCTGACTGGTTTCGGTTGACTGCCACTCGAAAAATCTCACCTCGTTCATCATGGGTAAATACCAGTTCTCTACCCTGCTTCTCCAGAATGGCACGTTTGAATCTAAGGCTATTTGAGCCAGTTTCTCTTAATTGCCAGTTGATGAGTTCAACAGCAATAGGCACAGCTATAGCTAAGAATTCCGATTCAGTACGCTGCTTTTGGTCGAGTGACTGTTCTGGTTCTGACTTTTGAGTTGTCAGTTGATTGCTAGCGATAAGTACCAATTCTCTGGCTTCATCTTGTGTCCATCCGGCTGGACTGGCAAAGATAATTTCTTCAACCTCCAGGGGTGATTTATCATCTATAAGCGCCCGTGTAGCGACTTCTTTATCTCGGTCAGTCACTAATAAGTTTTGCAAGTCGGCGCTGTAATACTTATATAACTCGGCTGAAAGATTATCTTTTAACTTTGGTTTATCTGTGGTTATAGTTGGAGTTTGATTAAGAGCAATTGCGTCTACTGTTTTTTGCGATCTATGGAGTTGCTCCAAATAAACAATCGCAGCTTCCAGGTCGTCGAATATGGTTCTTCCGGCTGATAGCTGCTGCTTATTTTGAGAAATTTGTTGTGTTAATTCTAATACTGTTTCAGTTAATGCTGAAGAGACAGTCGATTGCTCAACATAATCAAAGATTGATAAGATAGCTCTCTTCTCTAGATATGATTGTAACTCAGTCGCAAGCACTGCATCCAGGTCATTAAATGTAGCTTTAGCTGTAACAAGCTGCTCTTTGTATTGAGAAAGTTGTTGCGTTAATTCTAATACTGTTTCAGTTAAGGCAGATTCAACAGTCGATTGCTCAATGTAATCAGAAATTGCATCAACTGCTCTTTGTGATAAGAGTCGTTGCTCCACATCAGCAATCGCCGCTTCCAGGTCGTCGAGTGTGGTTTTATTATTAGCTAGCTGCTGGTGATATTGAGAGAGTTGTTCTGTTAATTCTGGTAACGTTTCAATTAAGGCATCATCAACTGCTGACTGTTCAATAAAGTCAGAGATTGCATCTACAGTTCTTTGTGATAAGAGTCGTTGCTCTTTAAGAGCAATTGCAGCTAATAGGTTGTCGAATGAGGTTCTACCTGCTTCGCTCTGCTGCCGATATTGAGAGAGTTGTTCTGCTAATTGTGGTAACGTTTCACTTAAGGTATCATCAACTATTGACTGTTCAATAAAGTCAGCAATTGCATCCATTATTCTTAGTGATCTAAGTTGCTCTTTTTCAGCAATTGCAGCTAATAGGTCATCGAATGCGGTTCTACCTGCTGATAACTGCTGGTTATATTGAGAGAGTTGTTCTGCTAATTGTGGTAACGTTTCACTTAAGGTTGACTCAACTGCTGACTGCTCAATAAAATTAGCAATTGCATCTACTGCTCTTTGTGATACAAGTCGTTGCTCGACATCAGTAATCGCCGATGATAGCTCGTCGAATGTGGTTTTATTATTAGCTAACTGCTGGTGATACTCAGACAGTTGTTCTGTTAACTGTGGTAACGCTTCAACCAAGGCTGACTCGACTATTGACTGTTCAATAAAGTCAGAAATTGCATCCAAAGTTCTTTGTGATAAGAGTTGCTCCCTTTCAGCAATCGCCGCTAATAGCTCGTCGTATGTGGTTCTTACGGCTGATAAATTCTGATGATACTCAGACAGTTGTTCTGTTAACTGTGGCAATGTTTCAATCAAGGTTGACTCAACTGCTGACTGTTCAATAAAGTCAGCGATTGTATTTATGAGTTCTGAACTAGCTTGTTGTTCTACATCTGATTTATCTGGGTTTGTCTGGTGTTTAGTTTCGGCTAAATTTTGAGCTTTCTTAGGTGATATGGTTGATATTAGCTGTAGATTAACTTGGTTATTATCTACAGATTCTAAGAAATTATTTAAGCGTTCAATTTCGCTATCGTCCCGTAAGGGGTCGTAGTTTATCCCCAATTCTGTCTGAAGCTTTGTAAATGAACACTTATATTTATTGAGATTACCTCCCTGTTTCCAGAGCAAACGAGGGCTACCATCTTCATTAACTGAACCTAAATCAATACCAAACTTGATACCCCTTACCCCGCCGTGACCGTAATAACTAACGACAGCTTTGACTTGATACTCTCTCCATAACTGCTCAATTAGATGGGGCATTGTAGGTTTATCTGCTGCCACTTGCTCAATCGCTCGGCGCATTATTTCTTCTCCTGGAAGTCCATCGCGCTCGACTCGTTCAAGTTGATTGCGGGTCATAGCCTTTTGCTTACTCTCCCAACTGCTTTGGACTGGGGTTAGCTGAAATTCTCGTTCTAGTAGTCGGGCTGAGTGTTCAGAGTGGGCGTAATTATTCCAAGTACGTATGGATTTACCATCTAGGTTATTAACCCTAGATGCAACGATGTGGGTGTGGTCGTGTTCTTTGTCTGAGTGCCGCGCTATAAAGAAGTCATAGGCTGGTACTTCTGTCTCAATAAATTCATTAACTAGCTGGTTTAGTTTGGTATCTGATATTCTTTTATCTGGCTGTTTGACTTGGGATTCATCACCTTGAAGCCGCGACAACACAATGACATTCGCAAAGTGCCGTTGGGATAGATTAGCTAATTCGTCATCATTTAACGTTCTATCTTTTTTTGGTACACTAAGCATTAAGTGATAGCACGGGTCTTTTAGTTTGGGGTTAAGGTGGGCTGATAGGGTAAACTGCTCGACCAGTTCATTGGTACTTTTACCATACATATTCCCGCCAATAATTTTAGCTTTCTCTTTCTCTAAGACGTATTTGGTAGTGCCACGAAATGATTTGTTAGCTTTAACTTTGGTAATCATTGCGCTGCACCTCTACCGTAGATTGAGTGAGTGATTGGCGAGTCTGTTCTAAAAGTGCTGTCAATTCTTCAAGAGTTTTCAGATATGATTTCACCTCAGTAGTCAACGGTTGACTACCAATTTTTACAGCTTCATTAATAGCCCTAGCCTGCTGATTTAGGTTATTACCAATCTTCTTTAACTCGTAGATAGCCTGTCGGTTAAGTTCGGGAATGACTAATTTAGGATGTGGTAGAGGGTAGTCAAATAATCTCGCTCTAATATAGTCGCTTTGCACGACTCCACTGCACCGTTGCTCTAGCCTAGCTTTCTCGGCATAGCTAGCCCTAAACGTGATGGTTACTTCTCGCTTTTCATCTGGTGCTACTGACCGATTGGTTAATGTGTCAGCTAGTTGATTACTGAGATTGGTACGAGGGTCTGGCTGCATAACTAATTAAGCGTTTAGCTCTTTAAATATTTATTTTTTACCGGGTTATTCGCTGTAGCTGCTACGGCGCTTTGCGCCGAGCAGGTAGGCGAATAACCCGGAACCTCTTGTTGACTCATTTCCCCCTTTAATAGACCTGTAAAAAGGGGGTTTGGGGGATACCCCCAACAAGCAACCACGCCGCTTTACCCGGAGGGTAAAGTAGCACGTAGTGCGTTACGGCGTATTGCTTGCCTATGCCCCCACGACAGGACTGGGGTAACGAGAGCCAAGGGGCACAACGGGAGTCTGGGGGAGTACGAGACTTTGGCTCACCACGATTGACTCTGTGCAGTAACCTCGGTGTAACCGAGGGCATGGTCTATTGGGCAATGCTGGCCATACTAGTGATACGAAGGATGTTGATTCATGGGTAACTGCTTTTTTAGACTAGTCTACCTCACGAAGATACAAACCTTTTTCTGTTGATATTCGTCACATCACGACAAGAAACTTAAACTTTTTTTGACCACGAATTTTTTACAATGGAATAATTTATTACTAGTGCTGAATATGTCGCGCAAACCGAAAGCTGTTCCTTTATCAAAAATAGAAGATATTCAAACCAGTCTCAAACAGAAAGCCGCGACACCTAAAACTATCAGCTTGTCAGATTTAGTTCTCAGTTTGGCTAAACCTATTCAAGATATGTTAGATGCTGGCTACTCTTATGACGATGTTTCTGATGTGTTTAAAGGTCATGGGGTAGAACTGGCGGCCAGTGGTCTGAAGAGTTTTCATAAAAAGGCAACAACAATAACGGAGAATAGTTCGAGTAATGAATCATCAGATAAAGCGGTTGATGAATCAGTTAATTCTGACTCCGAGCCAGAATCAACTGATTCATCAACCACAACTAATAATGATGTTCCAGCAGTAGAACCGGATAGTTCACCAATTGATAGTAGTGAACCATCTGGCTCATCATCAACTAAAACTAGTAAACGAAAGAAAACAAATCCTAATACTTCTTCCCAATTTAATATCACTGATAGGAGCGAAATATGAAACGTATCGTGATGATACTGGGGGGCAAGGGTGGTACAGGTAAGACTGCCTTTACTCGCTTGCTACTGGATGTAATGCACTCGAAGGGCATTAATTATCTAGCTTATGATGCAGATACAGAGAATCCAGAACTGTACGAATACTATCAAAACTTTGGCTCAGGGGTAAGGCTGCTGAACTTCTTGGAGGTGGCTGAGGCGAAACGCTTCTTTACGGAAATTAAAGCGGAATCACCCGACTCAATAATAGTAGATATGCCGGGGGCATCAAGCAATAAAACCAGGGAAATTATCAGTAAGTTTGGGCTATTCAAGATTGCAGGTGATTTGGGTTATCGGGTAACGCTGGTGACTGTGCTTAACCTTGGTTACTCGGTGATCACTAGCTTAAAAACTATGGCTGAATTCTGTGGCGATAAAGCTGATTATGTGGTGGTAAAGAATCTCTGTTGGGATAAAGGTTCAGGTTTTCAGCGCTGGGAGAATAGTAAAACATCGGCAGCGATAGCCGAACTTAAGGGTATTGAAATAGAAATGCCAGAGCTAGACTACTCAACCTTTGACACGTTGACAGAGAAAGGTTTACCTTACTCGGCTGCTACTGAAGAGAACGGTTTTCCTTTTGGGGATTACCTATTGGTCAGTGGATTTTTAGATCAAGCTAAACCAGAACTTGAAAAAGCTGGGGCTTATCTGGGGTTACAACAACCTCTTGTTCTGGTTCCTGCTGAGTCGAACACTACAACTTCAAAACAAGCAAAAGCCACTGCGTCTACTTCTCGTCGGGGTCAAAAGAAAACTAATGAGCAACAACAATAATGGCAACGGTTCTCACAGCAATCCTCACTCTGAAACTACCGATTTATTAGAGAGCAGTGAACAGGGTGAGATCAAGATAGCACTGGGCAGATTATATAGAGAGTTTGAAAATTTTAAGCAATCACAAAAAACTGAACGCGAACGCGATAGGGCGGAGTTACAAGCATGGGCGCAAACGAATCTAATTCAGAATCAACTCCTCAGCAAAGCGATGGTGACAATCGAGATGCTGACGACCGAATTGAAGAATCAGAATCTCTCCTCGAACGAGTACGAGCAGAGCAACGAGAATTTGAGGCAAGAATTAACTCCCTTACTGACGCAGTTAAAGAATATGCCCAAGTCCTCAGCGACATTAGAGAGCTTAGAATTCAAAGGGCTGAAAAGCGAAGTATTGCAGTTGAAGCAGAACTGGGACTCACTGTTGATTCACACGAAGAACTTGACTACGGTTATTCAGGAGTTGAAGAACAGCCCTCCCCCCGAACCCATCACCATAGAGAAAGAGGTTTATCGCGCTGAACCCATAGGTAAATATGGGACGATGGGGTTGTTTTCTGCATTATTTAGTTTGTTGATTTTCTTTATATTCAATCAATTTGTTCCGGTAAAAACCTCGGATGATTTCAATAACTATCTACAAGCTATCTGGCAGCGTACTGGTTTTACTAACACCAAGTTACAGCGCGTTGAACGATATTTAGGTAGTGACCCCAATCAAAAACGAGGTAGAAGGTAATCAAGTAGCTAATGCTAATTAATTGACTGATATAAAGCAGTATTGGTTAGGGATAGTCCAGCTATACCTAACCAATACTGCTCATAAGCGGGGAGTTAAACCAAATTATCTTAACTGATAACTGTTAAAAAGCGGTAAACCCTAACTTCTCACTACCGTTCAATTGCTTGGATTCTATAAGTTGTGCAATCGCACACCTTAAATAGCGAACGCCCTTTTTCTCTTCGCCCCACTTTCGGCTATTTCTAATCGCAGCAAAACTGACTGGTGTTGTCACGGCTGAAGTAACAATGTTTAAAATCTGCGACAAATCCGCTTCAGAAATACTCACGAATTCTAGCTCTGCAATTTCAGCCTCTTGGGTAGGCTTTGAGAAAATGGATTCAAGCTGATTAACTGCGTCATCTGGTGCAATTTTCTCCCCTCTGGGCATAACTGCTGGCTGGTGATGCTGCACCAGTTCCGGGAAGAATTTGAGTAATGTTCTAGCTGGATCTGGTTGACCATTTCCAGGGTGTAACTCTATCTTTAGCCAGTCTGGAATCATGCCGAGATTGCCACCGTTAACAGGTTCGGCAAAGTTATTAGGGTTGGCTTTGAAATATTCACCACTAGCAACATTAATCTTTCGCAATCCGCCAGCGCTGACAGACTGAGCTACACAGCCAATGAAATTAACCGATAGCTTAAAGGTGTCTGCCAGTCCTGCTGTGGCCTTGCCAACCACAGAAGTTAAGTTAGAGCCATGCAACACAATGATTAATGTACCGCCACATTTTGCGAAGCGAGAAAGTAAATATTGGATAGCCCAAGTGCGATCGCTCTCATCAAGTAGTGTGCTTTTACCCCTTGGATGACCAAATTGTGAATCATACCCTGACCAAAAATTAACGACATTTCAAGGGTTATAGCCTAAACAGAACATAAAACTTTGCATAAGATTGTGTCCGCGTGTCCTGATTGTGAATCATAATAAAGCCTAGAGTTGTCACAACTAAAAACCGAAAACTTCTCCCGAATAATTCTCTAAAAATGACTAATAGGTACAACTTAGATGACAAAATATGGTTCAAAGTGACTAAGATATGATTCAATTCGCGTCTTCTTGGTGTTTTGAGAAGACTGTTATGAAGTTTGTGAATTCCCTGTATCACATAGGTCACGCCAAGGAGGTGAGGCTCAAATGAACGAATTCGAGTTTGAAGATTGGTGTAGGCAACAGCAACTAGCAACCCACACCATTGATTTGATTGCACTCCTCAGGAAATCCCCACCCTCACGTCGGGTACAAGGACGAACCAAGAACGTTTGTGGCGTGTATCCTAGTTCTAAAATGGGGGTCACAATTCAATTCGAGAGCCATACAGTGGAATTATGGGCGATTTACCTGATGGAACACGACCCCAAAGTTTTAGAGTTCTACGACCAGCCACCACCATTCAAAATCCAGTACAAAAATCAAGCAGGGCGTAATATCGGTCACTATCATACCCCTGACTTTTTTGTATTACGTCATGATGGTGCGTGCTGGGAGGAGTGGAAAACAGTTAAGGAAGTAGAGAAATTAGCACAAAAATATCCTGGGCGTTATCAAAAAACAGCATCCGGTCATTGGCGTTGCCCACCAGGAGAAGCCCACGCATCACAATTTGGTCTAAAATACTGCGTTCGTACTGATGCCGAATTGAATCCCGTTTTTACCCAGAACTTAATGTTTTTGTCGGATTACCTAGGATTTAAATCAAATTTGACAACAAATGTACACTCGATAGTTCTGGCTTACCTGGAAGCAAATCCAGGAATAACGATTGCGGCATTGCTACAAGAATTAAATGATGTATGTGCCAATGACATATACATCATGATTGCAACTGAGCTTCTGTACGTGGATTTGTTTGCTGTCCCCTTAGTTGAACATTGGCGGACACGATTATGGGTAAGTCAACAAACTCATGACGCTTATACACACGTATCTGTTGTAGGAGTGACTACAAAGAACGCTCCCAATAGTCTCACAACACTGCTACCTAACACAGCCCTTGAGTGGGATTCGGCGCTATGGACTTTAGTAAACTATGGCGAGACCACAACCACGCTATTACCAGAGTCAGGCTTCCCAATACAGTTACCCACAGCATTTTTTCTCCAGTTATTCGACAGTGGCACCATTAAAATCCATAACGGAGTTACAGATGCAACTATAAATGAAACAGTACGTACTTTAATGGAGGCCGCTTCTCCTGTTCACTTAAAAGAAGCGAACCGAAAATTTAATATAGTACAGGCATATTTTCAGCGCCATACAGATATCTATCAAGACATCAAAGAGCGTACCTTGCGTAGATGGGTACAACAGTTCCGTGAAGCAGAAGCAAGTTTAGGTTGCGGTTATGTTGGGTTACTACCACGGACACATCAGCAAGGGAATCGTCAACCAAAATCGCCCACAGATTCAAGTGAATTATTAGATAAATTTATTAAAGAGCATTTTGAAACACCAAGACAAGCGACAGGCGCTTCAGTATATCGGGCGTATGTCAGAACCTGTACAGCATTAAATATACAACCCCTTAGTAACCGCACTTTCTACCAGCGTTTAAAAAAGCGCCCAACTCATGAGCAGACATTAAAGCGTCAGGGAGCAAAAGCCGCATACGCAACAGAGCCTTTTGTATGGGAACTAGCTTTAAATACACGTCCTCACGGAAACCGGCCTCTGGAGATAGTCCATATTGACCATACCGAACTCGATATTGAATTACGCTCACTTGCTACAGGTCGGCTACTTGGGCGACCTTGGCTAACATTACTGACCGATGCCTATTCCCGGCGAATCTTGGCAGTTTATCTGACTTTTGATGCACCTTCTTACAGGTCTTGCATGATGGGGCTACGTATTTTAGTCCAGCGCCAAGGTCGTTTTCCCTCAACATTGGTTGTAGATGGTGGCAAAGAATTCCACAGTATATACTTTGACACCTTGCTGGCACGTTACCACTGCACCAAGAAAACAAGACCTGGTGGCAAACCCCGCTTTGGGTCAGTAATTGAACGATTATTTGGGACGACAAATACTGAATTTATCTATAACCTACTAGGTAATACCCAAGCAAGTAAACAGCCCCGCCAACTCACCAAAACTGTTGACCCAAAACAGTTAGCTGTTTGGAATTTGGGAGATTTATATACTTACCTGACCCAGTGGGCTTACTCCATTTACGACTCAAATCATCACGACTCATTAGGTGCCTCTCCAGGCGTTGTTTATAACGAAGGGTTGTCAATTGCAGGAGAACGGTTGCACCGAAGTATTGCTTATAACGAAGAGTTCTTCATGGCAACACGTCCTTCCACCCCTAAAGGTCAAGCGAAAGTTCAGCCGGGATATGGGATTAAAGTCAATTATCTCTACTATTGGAGTGATGCTTTCCGCAATCCAAATGTAGAAAAAACATTAGTACCAGTACGCTACGACCCTTTTGATATGGGAGTTGCTTACGCCTATGTTGATGGGCGTTGGGTGAGATGTATCTCTCAGTATTACAGTACTTTCGTTGGACGCACTGAAAAAGAAGTGTTGTTAGCGGCACAAGAAATTAGGCAATTGAACAAACGTAGCGCCACGGCGACAAATTTGAACGCTAAACATTTAGCTGACTTCATTGCCAATGTCCAAGAACATGAAGCCTTGTTGCTGCAAAGATTGCGTGATTTGGAAAGTAAACGCTTACTAGAGAATTTAACGTCTAGTAATTCTTCAGACTCATCAGTAAACCAAGTAAAGGAAAGGTTGGCTGTATTGGCACAACAGAGTGAAGATGTTGCATCGCAGCACGTATCATCTCGAAACGTTGAACCGTTGGATCTAAGTTCACTGCCAATATTAGCGGAATACAAATAGATGGATTTAAACAGGAACAGGAGCGATGACATCAACTTACTTACTCAATTTAAGGAGTATGCAGTTTTACATCCACAGTTAGCACGGGTAGATATGCTGCTCATGCGTGCGATTCGAGAACCTGCTGGATTTGCTCATGTGTTGGTGTATGGGCCAAGTGGTGTGGGCAAGACGACGATGATACGGCAAATTGCCCGACGTTTAAATGCTCCTCACAGTGAGGATTTAGCAAAGAATTCCTCAAGCTACCGCAACGGTTATGTACCTCAATTACCTCTTTTACTGATAGAGACACGTCCACCTGACAGTGGGGTGTTTAATCGAACTGACTATTACCGGACTGCGCTGAAGCTTTTGAATGAGCCATTCTACGAGCGTCGTAGCATTGTAGACATTGATACATCGGAGGCATGGGAGAAAAAAGGGCGTGGACGTAGTAGCAAAGCTTCCCAGTTTAATGATTCTCCAGAACTGCGCCACGCATTAGAAGAAGCGATGACCAAACGTGGTGTACGTGCGGTTATCCTTGATGAAGCGCAACATTTAATGAAGATTGGGACTGGAAGTAATGCTGGCAAGCTTTTAGACCAGTTGGATTGGATTAAATCCATGACGAATGTTACGGGTGTTTTACACATCCTGATTGGTACTTACGAACTGTTAAATTTCCGCAATTTAAGTGGTCAAGCATCTCGGCGCGGTCTAGATATCCACTTTCCGCGCTATTTGTACCAAAATGAACAAGACCGTTTGGATTTTCAAGCCGCTTTATTGGCTCTTTTGAAGCAAGTACCTCTTGATATTAATATTCCCGAATTAATGCAGCATTGGCTTTACTTCTATGAACATTCTATTGGCTGTCTTGGAGTACTAAAAGACTGGCTCATCCGAACTGTGGCGGCGGCATTAGATGATGGAAATCAAGCTTTAACTTTAAAACAATTACACGAACATACCCTAACGCTAGCGCAGTGCGAACGTATGGCAATAGAAGCAACTGAGGGCGAAGAAAAACTTAGCTATATGGAGAGCCGTCGCGAACACTTATGGCATTTGCTACAAATAGGAATGGGTTCAACGGATGTACCGACTAATGCAGTCCCTCCTGAAACTCCGTTGGTCGGTAGTGAAATCACTTCATCGCAAACAGAGTCACCACCTAAAACAAAGCGGACTCGGAAAAAGCCAAACGTACCTGCACCACAAGAATTCACGACCACAACAGCAAACGAGATCCCTGTAGAGCCAGCCCCAAAAAAGAAGCAGACTCGCAAAAAAACTACATCTACTCAAACACTTGAAATTACTGATACACCACTTAGTAATTCCAGTGCTGACCTTCAGATGATAACCCAGGAGACGCAACAGCAAACAGATAAGAGCCGCGAGAAAAAGTCAGGCACACGGGTTGGGCAACGCAAACCCAAGCGAGACACTGTTGGGCATGAATCGCAGTCAACGACATAAGAATGATAATCATTGGGTGGGGGAAGAAGCTGCCGTCGGCAGCTTCTTCCCATTCTCTTTATTAATGAGACAAGGGTGAGCCTTGCTCACCCTTGTCTCCCCCTAACTATACGATTATCATTCTTACAACTCATGTCTCAAGTATGAAGTATATCTTGTCCTAAGTGCTTCTGAAGTATTTCGTGACCGTTTGGCTAAATTATCGTTCAAATCAC
>NZ_CP046713.1 GCF_009873495.1 Nostoc sp. ATCC 53789
ATCAATCTCTGATTATATTGAGCAATCAACTGTCGAGTCTGCTTTAAGCCAAGCAGTATTAGAATTAACAGAGCAACTTTCTCAGTACAAAGAGCAACTTGTTGAGGCTAAAACTGTATTTAATGACCTGGATGCAGCGCTTGCGACTGAGTTACAATTATATTTAGAGAAGAGAGCCATTTCATCAATTTCTGATTATATTGAGCAATCGACTATTGAATCGGCATTAACCCAAACAGTATTAGAATTAACACAACAACTTTCTCAAAATCAGCAGCAGCTAGAAGCCGGAAGAACCATATTCGACGACCTGGAAGCAGCGATTGTTTATTTGGAGCAACTCCATAGATCACAAAAACCAGTGGATGCAATTGCTGAAGACAAAGAACAAAAACAGAGTTCACCCCAGTTCACACCACCACCAGAGGATGAAACTCTACGCCCAGTATTACAGCATTTCTTGACTCAAAAACGCGGTATAACCAATTTCCTTGTGCAACCATTACAACGGCAGGGGTTGGGTTATATAGATCAGCAGGAAAATGTTGTGTTTATCAAGCGCGATCTAAATGGTGAAAAATCAGGCGCACTGGTTTGGGATACCGCACGTCTTGACAATCGGTGTTTGCAGTACCCCGAAGACAGCGATCGCTCCGAGGGGTGGTTTCACCTGAAATTGGGTGGAGAGGCAGACGACAAAATCGAGAGAGTATTCTTGTGTGACTCCCCCATTGATGTGCTGTCCTTGGCAGAGATTGATAGGGACGCACACAAGGGGCTACCACCAGTTAGAACAATGTACATGGCAGTGGATGATCCGAATAACTTGCCAGTAGAATTCCTCAAAAATATCAGCAGAATTGGAGCGGCATTTAATAACGATGATCAAGGGAATCTTGCGGCCCAAGTTGTTCAGGAAATGTTACCCCAGGCTAGAAGAATTGCACCATCGGGGCTAACTTGGAATGAGATTCTTATTGAACAGCAGCAACAGATACGAGAGCAAAAGCAACGGGGGCGCGGTTTAAGTCGATGACCTCATGTTGAACCGACGAACTCGTGACCGCTTCGCTCTCGGAGTCGGTGGCTCTTACGGGCATGAAGTTTATGGTTAGGCCAACTAGATCCTGCATCCCGCAAGAGCCACTTCGCTGCGCCGACTCCGAGCCACGAGTTCTTAAACTTTGGAAAGATGCTAGTGGCGGCGGCAAAGTTGGAGAAAGTATACACTCAGGTAGGAAACGAGACGAACCCTATTAATTGGGTGTTTCCAGAATGGCGTTACATTGATGTGAAGCTTTTAAGACAGTAAAGTTACAAATACGACAGATAGCTGTGCAAGACAACCTAATTGATTGAAGTGTACAGTGAAACCAGTTACTTTGCCTAAAAATCCGAAAAATAGGATACTCAGGATGTATTCAAAGTAGGAATCCGATTTATTCTTCAAATAAATCTATAAATTTTCAATTTTAGGAGTTATGGATGAATCAGCGGCAATGGTTAATTGATGAAGCTATGCCTCCTGATACTGTGGCTATTGAGCAGATAGAGCGTGAAATTAGCTCTTATCAACAGGGTAGTCGGGAGTCAGTCAGCCAGCCACAAGCTGTCAATTTGGCTGTACGATTGCAAGATATTATGATTTGGGATACAAAAAAGTGGTTTGGCGATGCACAAATGCGGTTAGATGCCCTGGTGGTTCACGGTCACGCAACAGCAGGTGACGCAGCCAGTATTTATATGCCTCAAACCTTTCGGTTTCCAGGGATTAAAAGTCAGGATCGTTTGCCTACTGGTGAGAACGGTTTATTGATATTTTATGGAAAGGCTCTTCATTTTTTGGATATCTTCATCACAGTATCCCGTGATCGCCAAGATTCAGAAGACCTAGCAACGCTACTTCACAAAAATTTACAATCACCTGAAATGCAAGGGGCAGTAGGTACACTCTTGGGATTGGCTGTTGCTGCACCACAGGTTAGCACTGTCACCACTGCGATCGGCGGAGCGTCAATTCTGGGTAGTTTAGCTTACCAAATCCTGAGTAAAGTTACTGGCGATACTATAGGACTGTACCGTAATTCATGGTTGCAGTATAGAGATGGGTTTGGCATTGGACGACATCCTCAAGTGGGTTCTCATAATGTCAAAGATTTATCTTTCTGGTATGAAATCATTCAAGAAGAACCTCAATTTTAGTAACCAGTTATCAGTAACTTACTGAGGAGAATTATATGTCACTGCGTGGTGATCAATGGGAGAAACTGTCAGAAGCTTTGCGTGATGCGTTTAGACGACCAAACAGGTTTGAGGAATTTGTAACATATCGGTTTAGTAAAAATCTGTACGATATAACAATTGCCGATGACTTAAAAGAATTAGCCTACGATTTGATTAATGAAGCAGAACGCGAAGGATGGCTTAGAACCCTGATTTTAGGTGCCTTGCAGTCAAATCCTGGGAACAAAAAATTAATAAAATTTTCCCAGGATTTTTTTGCTGATACTTCGTCTTTTATTGATACTTATCTGCCACCAGAATTATCAAAAATAGATTCACGGGAAAAAATTATTAGAGAAACTCATTCTTTTCTAGATGTGGATACATGGCTAGAAAAATTGAGTCAAATTCAGGCGCAAGTATGCCGGATTGAATTTCCTAAAGGTACGGCACAAGGTACAGGTTTTTTGATTGCCCCAAATGTGGTTATTACCAATTATCATGTAATGGAAGCAGTAATTAACCAAAAAGTTAATTACAAAAATTTAGTCATGCGTTTTGATTATAAAAAGTTAGTAGATGGCAAGTCAAGTGACGGCACAGAATACCGCTTAACAAATAACTGGCGGATTGATGAAAGCCGATATACTGATAATCCATTACCAACCTTTGATGAATTAGACTACATATTACTTAGGGTAGATGGAAATCCAGGAAATAGCATTGTTGGAGAAAAAGATTCTCCAAAGCGAGGATGGATTGAATTACCTACTACAAAATATGATTTTTCACCTAATACTCCACTATCTATACTGCAACATCCACAAGGTGAAACATTAAAGTTAGCATTTGATACGGATGCAATTATTGGTGTTAACGAGAATTACACAATTGTTAAATATAAAACTAATACTGAGCCAGGTTCTTCTGGCTCTCCTTGTTTTAATATTGATTGGGAGTTAGTAGCTTTGCATCACATAGGGATAGAGAAACAATATAATGGTGGAACGCCTTTCAGTACTATCTGTTCGCGTTTAAATAGAAAAGGCTTATTGGCAGCTTTACGAAGTGGTCAAGCAATCTAAATACATTTGTTAGTACTCCTTCCTAATATCAAAAATTATCAAGGAAAATGGAAATGCTAATTTGAAAATTGGGAAGGAGTTGTTTCTGTAAACAAGCAATAGCAATATTTAGACATCGAATACTGTACAGACTATTAAATAGTTATCAATGATGATAGATTCTGCAATACAAGAGAGAATAGAACATATTGACTATTTTAGGCTTTTTAGATTTATTTTAACTAACTATGTAAAGTTTGATATTGACATTCAACATTTCTGCTATAAAATGAATCTGTTATAAATAGTAAAGAGTAGATTGGCTAATCTGATTTTATAAGGATGCAGAATAATCTAACTGGTGAGCAATTTGATAAGTTACAGAACGCTCTTCTCAGCGCATTTACTACACCAACAAAACTGAAAATAATGGTTCGCATCGGGTTAGGAAAGAATCTTCATGATATTTCATCAATTCAAAACTTAACAGAAGCTATATTCGATTTGATTACATGGGCTGAATGCCACGGGCAGCTTGAAAAACTTTTAACGGCAGCACGTAATGAACGTGGAGGTAACCCTGGTAATGATTTATTAAGAAGTGTTTATGAAGAATTAGAATTACTACCACAGCAAACAAGACTGAAACAACCTCTTCAAAATATTATTCAACAGGATGGAGAGATTGTTACAAGCTGTTTGAATCCTTGGAAATTTGATTTAGAAGAATTTATTCGAGATTGTAAGAGAGAATTGCTCAAAGAGGAGAACAAACAAGGACTTGTTGGGATAGCTGTACCCTATGATGTAGCTGCTTTTTCCAAATGCGTATGTCAACGGCTTAAGGAAAAGCTTGGTGATAATAACATCCCCAATATAGGAGAACCAGTAAAGCTTGAATATAAAATTACTAATATCAACAGTTTAGTAAAAAATATCAAAAAATATGAGAACAACCTTAAATTTTCTGATATTATTGTTCCTGTTCAAATTGACTCATCTAAACGTATTTCAAAAGAAATGGCTGCTAGTTTTTGGCAGCTTATTTGTGAAGAGTTTGCTGATAATATTAAAAAACGTTTAATTATTATCATGTTTTGTAACAAAAGAACCTATTTTCCTAGACATGAAAAAGTAGTTATATTAAATCCTCCACGGTATTTTACAATTGTAGATTTGGATGATTGGCTAATTAATGTAACAGATGCATTAAATTGGCAACACATAAAAGCTCAGTGGCAAGACAAGATAATTAAAGAATGTTATGACAACGATATAACAAGATTAGAAATTCAGAGCGTTTATTTACATTTACAACGTGTGCTTCCAATTTTGCAAGAACGACATAATAGGAACCTTACACCAGAAGCTTTTATTAACTTACTTTAGTAAATCATTTAAATTTATGCCAACCCGTATTATTGATATATCAACTAAGCTAATTTTAGATGATTACACATCATTAAAAAAATCTCGTAAAATTGAGTATTTTAGAATCGAAGATATATCTAATGAAAATTATCAGGTAATTCAAAAGATAATATCCAAAGAACCTTATTTACCTGATAAAAAATTAGTTGAAGCAGTAAATTTAGCTATGGCTTTAGGTCGCCCTTTACTGTTACAAGGGGAACCGGGGTGTGGAAAAACGCGATTAGCTTATGCTGTTGCCTATGCATTGGGTTTGCCTTTAGAAGAAAGTTATATTAAATCTACCAGCCGTGCTCAAGATTTACTTTATACTTACGACGCAGTTAACCGTCTTTATGATGCTCAGTTAGGAAATCCAAAAAGTCAAAATATTAAAAATTATATTCGGTTGGGTTCACTTGGAAAAGCAATTGTTCGCGCTCATTTAGGGGGACGTTCAGTAGTACTAATTGACGAAATTGACAAAGCTGATTTGGATTTTCCTAATGATTTATTGTGGGAGTTGGATAGATTAGAGTTTTGCGTTAATGAAGCTATAAATACATATTATAAAGTCGAAGAAAACAAACCTGAATTACGCCCAATTGTGTTTATCACTCATAACGAAGAAAAAGCATTACCTACTGCTTTTCTTCGAAGATGTATTTTTTACTATGTTGAATTCCCTCAAACAGAAGATGATTTGCTAAAAATCCTAGCCACTCATAAAATTATTAATCAAAACCTCAGCAAAGCAGCAATTGAGGTTTTATTAGAACTCCGTACACTCGATTTGAGCAAAAAACCAGGGTTGAGTGAGCTACTAGATTGGGTAGGTTATTTACAGGCTGTAGAAACACCTTATGAGAAACTTGATGAATTACCTTATTTAGGAGCATTACTAAAGCAAGAGACTGACCGTAGAAAAGCAATAGATCATTTTGGTGTCTTCTCCAATACCTCTTCTATTGAGGATATGGAGTAATTTAGAAAATAATGACATGAAACGACAACCCAAATTACCCTCCTTTTTATGGGAATTGTTTGATAAATTGCGCCGTCGTCATAAATTTGCGCTAGGAATAGACGACTATGAAGCACTACTGTTGTCCTTACAGGCTGGTTTCGGTTGGTCGTCAGAAAGAGAATTACAAGATTTATGTAATTCTCTTTGGGCAAAGTCAGTTTCAGAACAAGAAATTCTTAATACTCTATTTGAGCAATTAGTACCAAAAGAAGATAATTGGGAATTGTCTTCTGTATATCAACGAGCAACAGCAGAATCCACTGGTAATACTGAGCAAGCAGAACAAGAGGAAGATTTGGAGGTTGTAGAACCGCAGCAGAAAAAGCAAATTATACCCATAACTCAATCAAGTAGCAGTTTACCAGAAATCTCCTTAAAAAATGTCCAAGTGTCACAACGTCCGTTTATATTTGTACCTCAGTTTCCTTTAACCTACCGAGAAGTAGCTCAAACTTGGCGACGCTTACGCCGTCCTGTACGGATAGGAGCAGCAAATGAATTAGATATAGATGCTACAATCGCCCGGCGCTGTCAACAGGGAGTTCCTGGGGCAGTTGTTTTGAGGCCTAGACGTCGCAATGTAGCGCGGCTACTTTTGCTGATTGATCGTCAAGGTTCCATGACTCCTTTTCATCCCTTTTGTGAAGAAGTTTGCAAAGCAATAAGAGAAGCTAGCAGAGTGGAAGATACTGCACTTTATTATTTTCATAACGTTCCTGCCGAAGGAGCTGATAAACAGGTTTTAAAACCTATAATTGGTGAAATTTTTCCGAAACTTGATACAATTCTCTCCGCTATTCAGCCTCTAGAAAGGGGCTTTTTGTATGAAGATCCAGGATTACTTTCTCTCCAACCTGTAGAGAAAGTTCTGCAAAAATATGCCACAGATGCCTTCGTGATAGTAATTAGCGATGCGGGAGCTAAAAGTAATTCTTATAATGTATCACGTTTATTAGACACAATCGCATTTTTTAAAGCTATCCGAAGATACTGTTTTTCCTATGTATGGCTAAATCCTCTTCCAAAATCTGATTGGCAGACTAAAAATAACACTGCAACTCAGATAGCCCGACATATACCCATGTTTTCTTTAGACAAAGAAGGTATTCAACAGGCAGTGAATATTTTACTTGGACATTTATATAATATTGACAAGCCTCTTTAACATCGAGTATGCCCAGCAACTTTGTAGAACGAAGGTTAAATGATTTTGAACACAAATGTGGAAAGGTAGCCTTGCGCCTTGCTGCTTATGCTGCTTTACCAGTGGCTTTAGATACGAAGTTGTTACACTTTATTAGAATTAACTTTTTTGGGGAGGAACTGCCTTATAGAGTTGAGTATGAGTTTTTGACTTCTGGGCTATGCCGAGAAGTTAGCAGTGAACTGTATGAAATTGAGCCAGATATTCGTAATGAATTATTGCAGAGATTGGGTAGAGAACCCGATGCAGAAAAAATTATTATTGATGTTTCCACCCTGCTTTGGCAATATGTAGAATATCATTCTCCGTGGAAAGAACAAAAGGAATTAGAGCGAACGCAACAGCTTACCGCACTCAATTTTATTAATCCTCAAGTAGCTAAAAACTGGTTAAAGCAAGCACCAAAAAACAATGATAGCCGAGCCTCAAGTGAAGAAAAGCAATGGTTGATTGCGATACGCCAGGAAATTAAGCAGCTACCGAACTTACAAAAAATTAATACTAAAAATAAAATTGAAGAACTATTAAGAATGGTATTGGCAAGAGGTAAAAAAGATTTTTATGATTTAGTGAATGATATAGGATTAAACTCTAACAAAGATTTTGTAGAAGCCACTTTAGTAAGTGCAAATTTTACTGCTTGCAATTTAACAGGATTAAATCTTAGAAGTGCTGATTTGAATCAAGCTGACTTGAGTTATACTAACCTTAGTCATGTCAATCTTAGCAATGCAAGACTAAGCTTTGCTAACCTCAAAGGTGCTAATCTGACAGATGCTGATTTAAATCATGCAGACTTAAGCAATGCTTATTTAGTGGATGCTAATTTGCTTGGAGCAAACTTGAAAAATGCTATTGTTACCAATGCAAAATTTGCTAATAATCAGACGCTTTCTGAAGCGATGAAGCGTGACCTAATTCAGCGAGGGGCAGTGTTAGATTATGAGGTTGATCCACAACTATTTGATGTTTTTCTTAGTCATAATAGTCAAGACAGGTCACAGGTAAGATTAATTGCTCAAAAGCTTAGACAACATAGATTGAAACCCTGGCTTGATGAGGAGCAAATTCGACTAGGAGAAAGATTCTCATTTGCTGTCGAACAGGCTCTAGAAAATAGCAAAACTATTGCAGTATTTATTGGAAAATTAGGTGTAGAAGAAAATTCTAATTATGAAATGTTGATATTTGTACATCAACAAAAAAATATTCCCATCATTCCGGTTTTTTTACCTGGTGTTGACCCTGATAAAGCAAAATTACCCAAATTTCTAATAAATAAATTATGGTTACGATTTGAACATGGCATTGATGATACTGAGGCATTTAAAAAATTAGTTTTGGCAATCAACAGACAAGAATTTAAAACTAATCTTAAGACGCTATCAGATGATCAACGGCGTAGATTAGAACAACAAAAAAATTCCTTTGAACAATCTTATGAACTCCAAAGTGAAAAAATAGCAAGACTGCGAAAAGCTTGGGTTATTGAAACTGAGCTATCACGTAAGTTTCAGTACGAACATCTGATTAAAAATGAGGAGACTGAGCTTAAGAAACTTACTGACAGGCTAGATGAAATTGAAAAGCAGTTACAATCTGCCCAGTCTATACCTGTAATTTCTGAGCCTAAAAGCATACAACAGACAAATACGAGTTTATCTGGTCAACAACGTAAAGAACTACAATTGGCTTTGATTGATGCTTTTCCTAATACAGCATCCCTAGAGCAAATGTTGGCATTTGAATTGGATATAAATCTAAGAGCGATTGCTGATGAAGGAAGTTTACAAGATATTGTTTTTAAATTAATACAAACAACAATTGCTCAGGGATGGGTTAAAGATTTAGTTTATGCTGCGTGTAATTCCAACCCTGGAAACCAACAACTGAGGGCTATTGCTAGAGGAATATTGCCGAATCACGACCTAGAAACCTCTTCTGTTTTCTCACCTAACATTTCCCAAAAACAAACTAATCAGCAGCAGAAAATTTTGATTCTAACAGCAATTCCTCACGAGCTGCGTTTGGATAGAGAAATTCGAGAAATTGAAGAAGCTATACGACGAGCTACAAATCGGGATTTATTTGAAATTCGCATTAGAACTGCTGTACGTCCTCAAGATATTCGTCGTGTTATTGCAGAAGAACAGCCTCAAATCGTCCATTTTTGTGGCCATGGTTTGGAAGATGGCAGCTTGCTATTGGAAGATGATGGGGGAAACAGTAAGCCAGTTGCACCAAAAGGTTTAGCATCACTATTTAAGTTGCACGCTGATTATGTAAAATGTGTACTGCTTAACGCTTGTTATTCAGAAAAACCTGCTGTAGCAATTAGCCAATATATTAATTATGCAATTGGTATGAATCAGCCCATTGAAGACAAAGCAGCGATTGCATTTGCTCAAGGTTTTTATGATGGGCTGGGTTATAAAAATTTAGGCAATCAAGATGTGTTTCAACGAGCTTTTGATGAAGGTATGGTTGCCATTGAGATGGAAAACATTGCACAAGGGTCAATACCAGTTTTGAAAAAAACTAGAGCCGCAAAGTTTGCTAGAGAAGATCAGATATTCAGCTAAATTAGGGAATGCATAGAATATGGGGTAGTGTTACGGAAGCTGTCACCAAGGGCAAAGTAGCCTATAAATACTACGATACAAAGGTTTCATATTTGATCATGATTTGGGATAGCAATCGCTCATCATTGCTAAAAAGTTCCGATTTTAATTGGAGTCGAAACTAAAGAGTGATTTTTATGTGCTGTTCAACCCTTTTTATTCACTGAACCAGAATCAAAGTGGATAAAGTTCCAACTCCTAAATAAAATTCGGTACTTTATCCATTACTTTGCCCTTGGTGACACTTTCTTTCTGTAACACTACCCCCTCTTAGCTGCAACTTTTGCCTCATTGATACTATTCTTTACAGTTTTTAGGAAAGTGGGAATAGCTTTAGATAAAGACTGCTCTGCACGCGTAGGTTGATCTGACTCTAGTAGCACTACTAACTCTTGCGTTGCAGACTCAATCTTCTTAAGTAGCTTGAGCTTCTGAAAAATAGGATCTAAGTTCCTATTTTCTTCGCCAGCTTCTTCTTGTCGCTGCTGACTCAGTATCTTGCGTACATAACGAGTAGATACCCCAATTGCCACTGCTAAAGCCGGGCCTAATGCTTTCTCTCCTTCTCGCGGACGACCCCGAATCTCCCTGTAATTCAAAGTTCGTAAGCGTTCAGCAAGTCGTTCAATCTGGTCACGGGTATAGTTAACCCGTTTCTCGTTTTCTGCCAGTTCTACCTGTAGTGCCCGTTCAGGTTCGTTGTCAGCATCAAATGCCATCATGTGAACCTGAACCAGATCATCAGGAAACTGTTGGGCATAGGCTTCTTCCTTAGCTTCCTTAAGTAATTGAATTGCTGCTAGTCGATGCGCTCCGGCCAGCAATACTCCCTTACAATCAACCACAAGGGGTTCAATCAGCCCCAATGCTGCAATAGAATCTGCTAAATCAACAACATGCTCAGGTCGAATTGGCCTGGTATCTGCCTCTCTGGGATGAATTTGAGCCAGAGGTATTTTGGTTCTTTGGGCACGCTCCTGTTCGACTTTAGCTGCTGCTGCCTGATCAAGCTCATGAATCGCGTCAGCTGTCGCGGTGGCTTCTGCAAATAAAGCTTCGCTGTTTGTCCGTCGTCTAGCCATTTAACACCCACTCCGCGATCGCTTGTAAATCTTTTGCCCCCTTGCAGTTTGCATCGTACTGCATAAGGGGAACTCGTTCAGCAGCAGCCCAAGCTAAAGATGAGTCTTGATGCACAATTAATCGCTTAATAGATGGGTAAGCATTAGAGAGTTGTTGGTCAAGCGCCTGATCCATTGACCGACGCAGGTCAATCCGGCTCAGTGCCACCGCCCAGCGTTTTGCCCCTCTGCGTCCTTTTTGCTGTCGCAGCTTCAACTCGTTAAGGACTCGACCGGCTCCCATTACTGCCAGAGGGTGAGCATCAGTGCAGACTAATGCAACATCAGCAGCAACTAACGCTAGTCGCTCTAGAGATTCAACACCTGGTGGGCAGTCGAAGATAAAAACATCGTAAGCCATTGATGCTACGATATCTGCCAAATCTTCAGGATCTAGCAACTGAATATTATGTCCTGCCAAATCCGGCCCACCTGGTAAGACGTGAAGTCTAGGAGCAGCCTCTAGAGGGTCAGGTGAACCACCAACAAGAAGTTCAGCAGTTCCGGCTGCTGTTGGATTTGTGCCTAACACGTAGGCTGCATTTGACTGTGGGTCAAGGTCGATAACTAAAACTTTTCGTCCCTGACTGGCTAGAACAGAAGCAAGACCACAGGCAATTGTGGTTTTGCCTACGCCTCCTTTACGAGCTGCAACTGCAATGCATGTGTGAGTCATAGCCAAAATCGTATCACGCTCCAATTAAGGCGAATCAGAATTGCGTTGAAGCCTGGTTGCGATCGCAACCCTTCTTGCTCTGACAATGATCGGGAATCAGCAAAATCTACAGTACCACCAAGCAGGCAGGGGAAGAAAGCAATCACAGGATTTTTGGACAAGCTTGCTGGTTTGGCTTTAATCTTTTCTAAAATTGCAAATAGTCTGCTCACTCCACCAACAACTCACCCACTACCAAAACCCTCAACTCCGTCACCCGCTTCAAAGCTGTATCATTGGTCAAAAACGCCTCACAACCAGCAATTATTGCCGCCGCCACCTGCAACGCATCGGGTAACTGAAGGTTATAACGCACCCGAATTCTCGCAGCTTCTCGTGCAATAGCAACATTAATCTCCACAAAAACTACTTCATCTTGTTGCAACACATCGACAAAAGCCTGCTCTAAATCCACCAACCCCAGACGTATAGCACCCACCAAACACTCTGATAGCGTTATTCCAGATACCACTGCTGTAATGTCAGCTTCTAACCGATCAAAAATTGGATCGACTAAATCCACAAACTGCGGATTGCGTTCTACAAAATAAATTACGGGTGCTGTATCGAGAAATAAGCTAGAAACTCCAGCTAACGCATCACTAATCCTCATTCCTCTCCTTGCAACAACCGTTCTCGATGCTCATCTCCTTCCCGTCGAGTCCGCGAAACCCATTCCTGAGCATCTTCACCCAATAGCGGATAGGATGCCATACCCTTTAAATCGCTCCACTTGCGTTTTGGTTGCGCTTGAGTGATATGTTTCTTTACACGCTCCACCAAATGCCCCATCACCGTCAATTGCTCCTCTGGAGTTAATTGCTCAATCTCGCTTAAAATTTTTTCAAGTGACGGACTCATCAAGCTAACCCTTATCAACTGTTGTAAATTTTAGCGTCTTTACTCTTGGATATATCCCATCAAGGGTTGCAAGCACATAACTCTTTTCAGACTGACTCAAAATAGGTCAGCAAGTTTATACTTTGTCTAACAGTTTTGCTTATCGTTGCCATCAAGAGCAGCTTATTTCCACAGAAATTGAAGCGAAGAACTTTGACTTGAAAACTGTAAATCCCAAGTTCAAAGTCATAACTTTTCATATCATGATCCTGAAGGTGGATCTTCTTCAATCATCTGTTGTGCTTCACGTAGATTGTAGCTTTGGGATTGGGTTTGCTTAGTGGTGATTGTGGTAGTCGGGCTACTCTGAAAGTAATCTGCGGTGGGTTAGCTGGTTCTATAACCCACTCAGGATAATTCCATCTTTAGCCCGCATATAAAGTACTGGTGTTCCAAAGTCAGGTTTCTCTACTCCGACTTCTATAGAAATAGCATTGCGGGTTGTTTGGATGGCTGCGTCTACGGGCCAACCTAGTGCGAGTGTGCGGTAAAACTCATCAGCAAACAGCTTTGCAGTGGTGTCGAGGATAGAATATTGCATGGCAACTACTGCGGATATTCCTCGCCGCACTAGGTTAGGTGCTATACCTGCAAATACTTGCTGAGAAGACACCGCTGCACCTTGACAAGAATTTAGTACAGCTAACCCCAGACTACGGTTGCCTAAGAAGAAATTAGCGAAATCCTCTTCATTTAACAACTTGTTTTTACCATCAGTATCTACCAAAGCAATGGAGCCTTTGTGGTTTTCAAAGACACCGTGACCAATAAAGTGGAAAACGTTATAGGGCTTTTCGCGCAGCTTTTGATTGATGTTGCGGATGGTGGCTTCTTGTAGTACATCTAACTCAATTTGACCTGCATCTATGTGTTTTGCCAGTGCTTCACGGATCAGGCGTTCTTCCTCAAGAACATCCAACTGGGGTAAGTTAGTAGGACTAGAGATAACTAGCAAGATTTTGAGTGGTAGACTAGCGGCTTTAAGGTCACGCTTCTGTAATGGAACGTCAATATAACGCGAGAGAACGGTTTGGGTATTATTAGCTAGGAAAGTGTTAGTTGCTTCATCGTAAAGAAATTCCCAAGGTAAGGCAGCTAGCTCCGCAGATTTGAATACTAAACGCAAACGCACTTCATATCCATCAGCTTGTGCACCTGCAATTGTCGCTCGCAATTGACCGTGAATCTTTGTGGGAAAAAGTGCTTGGTAAAGTTGGCTACCTACTCCTTTGAGTAACTTAGCATTTGTCTGTCGAGACTCCATCAGCCCCAATGCTAATTCAATTGCATTCCTATCTAATTGCAATTTTCCTGACTCTTCGCCTTGTTCTGAGGAAGCGCGAATCGTGCTGTCTTCGGTCACTAATATTTGAAAATCGTGATAATTCATAATGGTTTGATTTTTGAATGATTTATCTCTATCCTTGGACAATTCTTGTTGTAGTATTACAGATCCGGGATTTAATTCCTGTTCTGCACCCAGTGGTTGCAAATTGACATCATCAATGAGCTTACGGACATCAACCATTTCATAGCTATTATCGCACTCAATCTGATAGCGACCAGCTTTCAATCGTTTATGTAAATTTTCCAAAGGGTAGGAATAAGGTTTTGGGCTTCCTTCACACTTTTTACAGTTACAAGGAACAAGAGTGTGATACTGTAAACGCTCAAAAGATTGGTGGATTTTTTCTAATTCATGAGTGACAACTGCCAGTAATTCTTTCTTACGATTTCCTGTTACACGGATTTTAATTTCTTTCTGATTATATTGTTCAATTATTTCAGCACGAGTTTGATCTTTGTTGAGGACAACACCTGTTCTCCAAACGAGTTTTTGCTGTTCAACCCAAGGGTGTGTTTCAACAATGAAGCGCGTGAGAACACCTTTAGGCATAAATTCGTATTTGTAGCGCAAAATTAAATTATTGGAAGTTTCCCAAGAGTATTCAGGTTGGTTTAGATCAAGTAATTGGGGCGCAATATAGTGGTCGTGGCGATTAGGAATTGGATAGCAAAGTTTGAACCGCATCATTAGTTGCAGCAGTTCATCTCGCATCTCGGCATATTCAACCTCTTGCCAAATATCTTTAAGATTCTCTTTGGTAAAACAGCCCAAGTTTTTCTTAACTGTGCTATTGTCTAATACTTTGTAGACAGCAACAGTACCCCATTCTGGTTTAAGAATAACATAGTGTTTAAGTGTAGGATCGTCTTGAAAGTGCAGACAAACACCAAGGTCATGTAGATAGCGACTCAGCCGCAGCATATCTTGAGGATCAGTTAAATTATTGACTCGACAAAGCCGACAATATTCTTCAAGACTAATATAGTTGCGAGGGTAATTTTCTATGGCTACTCTAACTTTCACCCAAAGTTTTGGTAAGGGTGTACCAATATGGGTAAGCTTGCTCATGTAAAGCTGAATTGTGTTTTTGATTTCGGCTAAACCGCGATTATCAGCTAAGTTAGTTACTAAAACTTCTTTTAAATTAGTGAATTCTCCTCGCAACTGGCGTTCATTGACTTCACACTGACGGCCTTGTTTTTCATTTTTAATAATTATAACTGGGCTATTATCGCTCAAAAGCTCAACAACTTTTAGCCACCAGTAAAAATCTGTGTTTTCTTGACGAGTATCTACCACTAAAGCATAGAGAGAACGCTCAGTGAGAAAAAACTGGTGGGTTTGGTGGTAAATTTCTTGACCACCAAAATCCCATATATTAACGCGAAATTCTTTGCCATTAGGTTGTGTAAAATGCCATTGAATTACATCGATACCTTGGGTTGATTCCTCATCTGATTGAAGTTCGTAATTTTCGTTTTCAATTTTTTTAGCTAAGGAGGTTTTACCGGCTCCCCCTTCGCCGATAATCAAGAATTTTGCTTCGTAGAAGGGTTCAGTTTCGGCTGGATCTTGTACTCGAAAATAAAAATCAATAATTTCGTTTACATCGTTCAACTCCAAAATTTCCGGTGGAATAGGAAGTGGATTCTGCTGAAGACGCAGGATCTTTAAATTTCGCAATTGTTTGATTTCGCTTGGTAAACTGCTTAGTTGATTGCCTTCAATTAAAAGCATTTTTAAGTTAGTAAGTTGTCCAATTTCTCTAGGTAAAATACTAATTTTATTCCCATCAGAAATACTATTAGTAAAGTTAGTATTTTTCCAGTTTTTCCTTAAAAATGTAGTGTTGTTCCTTTGTCGGTTATTCTCTAGAAAAAACTTTCTTAAATTAAGTATTTGACCAATTTCGCTTGGCAGACTGCTCCGTTGATTGTTATTTAGGTGTAGTATTTGCAAGTTAGTTAGTTGACCAATTTCGCTTGGCAGACTGCTTAGTTGATTGGAATCGAGGTGTAGCATTTGCAAGTTAGTTAGTTGACCAATTTCGCTTGGCAGACTGCTTAGTTGATTGGAATCGAGGTGTAGCGTTTGCAAGTTAGTTAGTTGACCAATTTCAATGGGAAAACTGCTTAGTTGATTGTTATTTAGGTCTAGCGTTTGCAAGTTAGTCAGTTGACCAATTTCGCTTGGCACACTACTTAGTTGATTGGAATCGAGGTCTAGCGTTTGCAAGTTAGTCAGTTGGCCAATTTCGCTTGGCACACTACTTAGTTGATTGGAATCGAGGTCTAGCGTTTGCAAGTTAGTCAGTTGACCAATTTCGCTTGGCACACTACTTAATTGATTGTTGGATAAGTAGAGTATTTTCAAGTTAGTGAGTTGACCAATTTCGCTTGGCACACTACTTAGTTGATTGTAATTGAGGTCTAGCGTTTGCAAGTTAGTCAGTTGACCAATTTCGCTTGGCACACTACTTAGTTGATTGTTATTTAGGTCTAGCGTTTGCAAGTTAGTCAGTTGACCAATTTCGCTTGGCACACTACTTAGTTGATTGTTATTTAGGTCTAGCGTTTGCAAGTTAGTCAGTTGACCAATTTCGCTTGGCACACTACTTAGTTGATTGTTATTTAGGTCTAGCGTTTGCAAGTTAGTCAGTTGACCAATTTCGCTTGGCACACTACTTAGTTGATTGTTATTTAGGTCTAGCGTTTGCAAGTTAGTCAGTTGACCAATTTCGCTTGGCACACTACTTAATTGATTGTTGGATAAGTAGAGTATTTCCAAGT
Source organism: Nostoc sp. ATCC 53789 (assembly GCF_009873495.1). GTDB lineage: Bacteria > Cyanobacteriota > Cyanobacteriia > Cyanobacteriales > Nostocaceae > Nostoc > Nostoc muscorum_A. Next base: position 16,423 of record NZ_CP046713.1, read on the forward strand.
TAGTCAGTTGACCAATTTCGCTTGGCACACTACTTAATTGATTGTTGGATAAGTAGAGTATTTTCAAGTTAGTGAGTTGACCAATTTCGCTTGGCACACTACTTAATTGATTGTATTCAAGATTAAGCGTTTGCAAGTTAGTGAGTTGACCAATTTCGCTTGGCAGACTCCTTAGTTGATTGTATTCAAGATTAAGCGTTTGCAAATTAGTCAGTTGACCAATTTCAATGGGAAAACTGCTTAATTTATTGCGTTCAATATTGAGCATTTGCAAGTTACTGAGGTTTCCAATTTCAATGGGAAAACTGCTTAATTTATTGCGTTCAATATTGAGCATTTGCAAGTTACTGAGGTTTCCAATTTCAATGGGAAAACTGCTCAGTTGATTCATGTAAAGATGGAGCGTTTGCAAGTTAGTGAGTTGACCAATTTCGCTTGGCAGACTGCTTAATTGATTGTTGTATAAGTAGAGTATTTCCAAGTTAGTGAGTTGACCAATCTCACTTGGCAAGCTGCTCAGTTGATTCATGTAAAGATGGAGCGTTTGCAAGTTAGTGAGTTGACCAATTTCATTTGGCAGGCTGCTTAGTTTATTGTTACTAAGATGGAGCGTTTGCAAGTTAGTGAGTTGACCAATTTCACTTGGCAGGCTGCTTAATTTATTGTCACTGAGATAAAGGAATTCCAAATTTGTAAGTTGTCCAATCTCAGGCGGTAAAGCAGTTAACTGGTTACTACAGAGGTCAAGTTCCGTTACACTCTCTGTTGCTGCTTGTTCAATCACCTGTAGCAGTTCTTCCTCGGTCATGAGCTATTACTGAGATATGATAACAATATTCTAGATTACAAAAATCATCTAAGTAGGTAGCTCTTTCCCTTAACTAGAGTGCAACTTTCAACGCTCTTGGCGGATGCTGTTAGTTCCCAATATTTGAATAGTTTACTTTCAAGCCTGATACCCTGCCAGCCAATGACATTAGTGAATTAAAATCCACTTAAAAAGGCTGCTCCCACTGCCAATCAAAATGCTCAAATCGCCTGGGATTCTCCGCCGTATAGCGAACAGTATTTTGAATCTGTTTATGCCCCAAGTAACTCTGAATATCCCTAGTTGAGCGATTCTGCTCTGCCAAAAAATAACCGCAACTGTGCCTAAACATGTGCGGATGCACCTTAATCTGCAATCCGGCTTTTTCCGCAGCACGTTTCACAATCTTCTCAATCCCATCCACCGACAGTGACTTCCCCCTCTCATTTGGGAAAACAAAATAACTATTGGCATAAATCCGCTTTAGCTGCCCCAACAAATCCACTTCATCCTGTTGCATCGGGTGATTCCCACTTTGACTCCCCTTGAGCCGCTTGATATAGATCACCTTTCGCTCTAACATGACTGCATCCCATTTCATCGTCGCTGCCTCCCCCGGTCGCAGCCCATGCCGAAATGACAGCAGTAGCAATGCCGGATCTCTAACCCTATGCCGACCCCGCTCCCCCGCCGCCTTAATCAATATTTTCATCTCCTCCCAAGTCAAATACTCCCGGCTCCGATATTCATCATTATTCAAGCGCCGAAACAAAGGGTTCATTCTACTACTGTCCGATAAATAGTCCATAAATCCGACAGTATTCATTCTCTCAAACACCTGCTACTTCGTGAACCACCCACCTCAATTAAGTAGGGCTTATCTTTCAGTTGCCAAAAAACTCTCTACAGAGAGCGATTGATAAAGCTGGCTTATATTAGTAGTCAGACACCCGGCGATATCAATATTGATATCAGTTGCGTGCTGGGGTGAAAGCTTGGTTTCGTAGAAGTTGGAATGAGAAACCATAAATAACTTCCTTAACCAAACCGTATTGTCGGGTGTAGGGTAACTATTGCTACTTAGAAGCCAAAAATTCTTGAACAGTCAGAATTTCAATGCCCCTCCAGGGGTTTAACACTAGCAAATCATCATCTCCGGTAACAATACACTCTGCTTGACCACTGAGTGCTAATTCCAAATATTTGTTATCTTTGGGATCTCGGCATTCATTAATCTGCTCAGTCACGTCAATAAACTGAGCGTTTTCTGTTAAATCTTCTAGAAATTCTTGCCGCCTTTCTTTGGTGAGATATCTATCAAATTTGGGACGATATAAAACCTCTTCTAATTCCGATAACACAGAACTTGATAATACGATAACGCCAATAACAGTAGCTTGTTCTAATGCCTGACGTGGCTTGCTTTGACTAAACAAAAATGCGCTAATCAGCACATTCGTATCAAATACGAACCGTCGATTATTCGTCATCATTCAAAATCGATTCTAAGATTTCAGGCGTTAATCCTCTGGCTTGCGCTTCAAGGCTTGCTTTATCCATCGTGTTTCTTAAACGTGCAATCGCCTCAAGTCTTGGAGTCGTAAATTGAGACTGCATAATTGCCGCAATCTTAAGTTGCAATTGTTCCCGTTCTTCTTCGGTGGCATTGCGGTATGCCTCTGCTACCAAGGAGGGGACTTTGATGGTAATTTCTTCTTTAGTAATCATGGCCTATTCGCTTCCATAATTTCTCATCTTTAATTATGTTACTTCCTTGGCTCAAGAGATTGACGGATTAAATAAGTTGCAGGTGCTTGACCTCAGACGCACATCGCCACTGCGTGGCTCGTTTGCCTCTTCCGGTCAAGCACCCGCTTAATAAATAATTGCTGAAGGGGTGAATAATCCTAGTTTAAAAAAGTATAGTCAAAGATAAGAATCCACAAGTTTCCCCTGAGTTGACCACTTCTCATCTAGAAGGCGACAAGCGACATAAACAACATTTTGAGGATTGCGCTTGTGTCTTCCATTAGTACCCCAGGAACGAACAGTATAATCACCTTGATAACCTAAAACAAGTGCTAGCTCGTCGTAAGTTAACTGCCATTTTTTCTTAAATTCTATTGGGTGCATAGTATTCACCTATTTCAATAAATTAATTAGCAGAGACGCGGATATAAATTATCAAAGGTAAGAATCTACAACTTTGCCCTCAGCTGACCATTTTTCATCTAGAAGGCGACAAGCAACATAAACCACTTTTTGAGGGTTGCGCTTGTGCCCTCCATTTATCCCCCAGCAACGGACAGTGAAATCACTTTCATAACCCAGGACAAGCGCTAGATCGTTGTAAGTTAATTGCCACTTTTTCTTAAATTCTATTGGGTGCATAAATATAAATCCCTCACTATTTTTAATCGACAAAGTTTTCCGGTTTTGTGACTCACGAGAAATATTTCTCTAACGAGCGCTAATAAATCTGAGCAAGCTATCAGGATAAAACCAGTCTGGAACTGTTACGCGCTTCGATTCAATTAGATTTCCGTCATCATCATAAAGACCACTGATTTCAGCATGGTTTAGAGGTGCGCGGCCGTTCTTTGACTTGCGCTTGATTTGGATAGTTTCGGTTTGCCTTAAGTCATTAAAACCCTCAGCATTGCCAGAAGCAGCATTAGTAAAAGCATGAGCAATGCAAACTAAATATTCGGCAGCCTTGCGAACGTCAGTAAGTGAATGTCTCACAAATTTTTTGACTGATTCTTTACAATCATCTTGCAGAGAAAGCTGTGTCAATTCATCCCAAAGTGTTTGAATGGGTCTGTCGTTTTCTGTGCGGTCACTCCAACGTTGAACAGCTTCATTCATTGCCTCACCAATAGCTAAATAATCGTTGCGTTCTCCAATTAATTCCGGCTCTAAAGGTATCAACAACTTCCAAGCTTTAGCTCTATTTTTATGTCCATGAGCATCAACGATTGATGTGATATTCCAATCAAAAATCGCCTTCCTACACATAACGATTGATGCCGCAAAACTGCTTTTACCACTACCTTGACCTCCCAGCACCCAAACTGGTTTTGTGGACTCAATGACATCCCATAGCCAACCACCCTCATGATTTTTCAATAGTTGAACTAATTCTTGGGTGGTCGTTCCTTGTGGAGCCTTAACTTTTTCACTACTGGGATTGATGTTTTCTGCGTCCGCTTTGCGCTTGTCTCTTCTATTTTCAGCAATGGATTTGTCAGCTACAGAATCAGCGACCGCGAACTGTTTTTTAGTGTTATCAAACTGTAAATCTTCAAGCTCTGACTGACGCTGATACTGTTGCTGCAATTCCTCAAGAGAGATATAGCGTTCTTGGACTAACAAATTATCAGCGCGTCTGTCGATATCCTTCTTATGCTTGTCCTTAATCCGCTCTGATTCATGTGACTGCAAATCGCGCTCAGTCCTAGTAACTAAACCTTGGCGCTTGATTGACGTTTTGAAGGACTCCAAACGTTGAAAACTTGACTCGTTATCAATCTCATCTTTGGCAGCCCAGCAGTAATAACCCATCCAGACAAAAGCAGGCGCGACTAATAACCACAGACTAGGATTCTCTGATGGAGCTAAATCGTTAGTAATGAAAGCACCGTCAGGGAGAGACACAACATCATTAAACTGTCGTGACTTCCATACTTCTGTTAGCAATCTGTACTTGAAACGACAGTATTTGTTATCAAGTGCCGATTGTGATTGTGTGGGTTTGCCAAAGTACTTCATTGTCCGTTTATTGGCGGTAGTAGGACAAAATCGCACTTCAGTAAACTGATAAGGGTGCGGTGTCTGCCCATAGTAATAAGCGCTGAAAAGCCCCAGAATTAAAGCGGTGACAGCACCAATTTTCAGTAGGAATTGAGCCTTCATGACTTAGATTTGTGGATGCCGTAAACAACACCGCCTGCCACTAATGCACCCACCACAAATACAATAGTTTTGTCTGATTCTGGCAGACGGTTAAAGTCTTCTACAGTTGCTTTGATGTTGTCATAAGTCTTGTGTGAGTTCTGCATCGTCGTGTAGAAATCACCGATAGCAGTCCACAAAATGAAACATCCGAATATTGTTTGAAAGAGAAATTTTATCGCCTTGTCCATGTCCGTAAAAACCCATCCTTCAGGAGACTTGTTTACGGTGAACTCCAACAAATCACGATTGACTATTTGATTAATCCCCAACACAATAGCGACCGCAGGCATTAGCCCCGCCGAGCCTGTAGCTATTACTAAATACTTAGCCAAGCAATAGGAAGTAACACCCCAGCCGCAAGACTCAATACCTTTGAGAACAGCGCGACTACGATTAAGCTTTTCAATTTCCTTCGCTTTGAATCTTCTAATAGCTTCTTGTTCATCCTGGGTAAACGCGGTATCAGGATAATCTTGATAGTCAAGTGATTTTTCGGTGTCCCCGTCTTGCAGTGAGGTGTTAAGTTCATCTAACATTGTTCTAATGACAAATTTTGATTTCCCCTACTGAGCGGTAACTCGTAGGGGATTTTGCTATGTTGACTACTCGAAAATCGTAGAAACAGCAGTACGGAAGGCTTGGACTAACTTGTTGGTTGTGAATGACTTACGAGGTACTAAATCAAGGTCTGAACCTTCGCCATAAGTCAATAGATGTTTTGCCTTTTCCGTTTCATAAGTCCTGTCAGCGTCTAGCTGTGCCTTCACGGGTCGGGCTAACTGCGATTTAGCAGCCGCCAGATGGTCAACCTTACTCATGTGATAATCGATGTAAGCCTTGAGCTTAACTAGGTCGATGCTTTCTCTGTAGCGCTGATTCTCTAATGTGCGGTCGCTGGACAGCTTCAATCCGATTTCTGAGCGCTCATGACCATACTTTAAATTTGCGATCGTTAAATCAGCATTAGCTTTGTCGAGAGCAATACCAGACGCACCAGCTTGCTTGTAAATCTCTGCAAGTCCTTTGTTGTACTCCTCAGTGCCTTTGATGAACGCTGACAGGTTATCTGTGATGTAGGGCATGATGGTTAAGATGCGTTCGCCCTCGTTGCCCATTTCCCCCACTTTGGTCAATGCTGCATCGTCACCATTGATGCAACCCATGATTAAGCTGTCTGCAACGCCTAATTTCTCAGCCCTTGCCTTTAGCTTTTTACCATGCTTGCCGACTAGATTCTTGATATGTTTCACGTTTTTGACTCCTGTATGTGCAACATTCCGTCATAAACCATTGAGAGAGGGGAGCCGCGAGTGCAATTATTAACGGTATCCCCACAAGCCCAATTAACAAATGCTTGTAAGTAAGCTTGCCTACCTGCTTAATCGATGATTCCGGCGAAAGATAACGCGAGGTCTGCAAACTGGCTTTTGTAGTCCAGGGCGGTGGCCTCCATCGCTTGCTTGATTTGGGTCAGTTCACTGCCTGCAACATCATCCATCTCTGCGAGTGTCTGCCTGATTTCGTCGGCTTTGCGTCGGATTTTTGATACTTCCTGATTCTTGAATTCTCTTGCAAAGTGGACGAGGGCGTTAAAAATCGCCTCGTTTAACTCCTTTCTAGATGCGAAGGTGGAAGCGATGGACACTGTAATCTGTTTCACATCCGCCGCTTTTAACTCAATCCCCGCGCCCTGTGCAATATCTGCAACGAGGGCTTGCTTTTCCTGCTCAGTCGGCACAATCTGATTCTCTGATTCGGCAACTGTAAGCTGATTAGATTCAACTTCAGGCTGTGCATCTTCTGACCCTACTAGAAACGTTTCTTCAACGGGTTCATCAACTACAGATAATTGGCTTGTCGATTTGACTTTGAGATAATCAACGGCTTGACTCAATTGGTCTTTGGTGGGATTGTCAAGGTCATCGCACTCGACAGCGATCGCGGCAGAAGTATAATCGTCCTTGGTAAATCCTTGATAACCCTGTTTGTACAAACGAGCGCGGACGTTATTAGTAAATTTGTCAGACATGACGATTGCTCCTTAAAGGGCTAGTGTTAAAACTTCGATAGTTGCGGATTTCATCGTTTGCTTACGCTTGTTGATTGCCCATTTCGCAGCAACAAACGCGACAAGGGCCAAATCTTTGCTGTGATAGGTGGCATGAGCGCTGTAAGACAGACCGACTTGACTAAACCAGTAGTAACGGGTGCTTGATGGTACGTCGTCAAGATTGATTTTTAGATAGTTTGCCAAAGCAGATAGTGCTTCAATACCGCTGTAGCCGCCTTCGGACGAATAAAAATGCTTGAATGCTTGCCAACGCTCCTCAAATCCCTCCCTGGTTGGACTTAACGCACCATAGCGCCGTTTAAGTCCCGCAAATGTTTCAACTATGGTTTCTGCCGACTCTGATTCAACCCTCAAGCTAAAACGCTGCTTGAGAAAAGACACCACCCGATACCAAGTCTCGTCTGAGATTGTCTTGCCTAACACTCGCTCATAAATCTGTCTGAGCTGACGATACTTAGCTAAATACTTCTTTGTTGCCACGTTACCTCTGTAATCTTGTTTAAGTGTGTATAAAATCTACCGACTGCCCGGACATTCTCAGGTATTTGACTAGCCCCCAAGATTGATTCAGAGTTATGGATAAGCCCCTCTTCTTAGAGGCTGTCAATAACCTTAGAAAATAACTTTTTAGAAGACTTTTAGGCGTTGCACTCAATGGCTATAACCACGTAATAACAAAGCGCTTACCGATTCAAGACTTACTGAATTATCGATTTTACCCCCGTAAAAGCGCCCCTTTTGGACTAGTTGACGCGCTTGTGTCAAAGCCTTTGTCTACGATGCGCGGTAGTAGACGTTACCAAGGTTTAGAACAAAGTCAACTGTATTGAGTTCTTAGTTATCTCTGCTGTGTGCTGTTTATATAAGCTCGGCACTTCGTAGCAGCGCCTTAGCACCTTGTCACGATTGAGCTTTAAGTCAGCACTCTTAGACTGACGCGGTAAAGGACGGAAATAGTACTGGGTGTATCTGATACTGTCACTGCTTGTTAAATATCTGTACAGGGTTCCATTAATCCAGTAAGTCTTGCTCTGGCTCAACAGCGTGACGCATCCTACAAGCTCTTTATCAATCATCATTTTTATCTCCCGCGACACACGCGCCTGTTAAGCTTGCACCCAAGAAGACCGCAATTGATGCGATAGCGCTTCCTTCAAAAATTTTGGCGTTGTAGATCCATGTGGGTTGATATTGGTCGCCTCTACTTTCTTCAATGCGGTCAAAGCCGTGACAAAAGATAGAACCAACTACCATAAAACTAGTAGTTACCAAGCTCACAATTGCTACTGATGACGCTGCATCGAGTATGAATGAGCTAATCTTTTTACGCCAAGGAATTACACGGCGAATGTGCATTACTGGCTTTTGTTCTAGATATGAATGCCACTGGTCATCAGTAAAATTCGTGGGCTTGTAATCATAGGATTCGTGTTCGTCAAGTAGTTCGCCCACTGCTTGTATTGCATCCCCTAGCATCACATCTGGGGAGTATTCCAGTTGGCTGAATTCCTCAGAATCTCGGATTTCTCTGAGCCAGCGATCTATTGCTTCTAACCTTCGTAATTGGTTTTGGTGGAGCATAAATCCTTATCCTTCTTTTTGTTTATTTCTGTGGACTTTGAATTGCTTACAAGCCCACTCAAAGCTGTAGTTGAGAGTGTCTGCAACCGCAAGCATTCCTCAAGATTCATTGCTTGCAGGATGCTTGCGTCTACAGTCTGTGTCCATCTTTTGAAAGCGACAGTTGCCCAAGTTCCATTGATTTCTGAGATTTGCCACCAAACTGAAAAAGGCAACTTTTTAATATCGATATCCATACTTGGTCTATGTAGTTTTCAAGGTTCAAACACGCACAATTACCGCGACCGCAGATATAAAGCGACCGCTATGCAGATGTGCTGATAAATAGCGAAAATTAGTTTTCAAAGTCAGCGCTTGCAAGCCTTGCAACCCTCAAAAGGAAATCGCCTTAACGTTTTGCGCTTGAAACTTGCTTGCAGTGCCAAAGTTATTGACGTATTAATAACTTTGACATTAATATACTAGCAACTACTTGCTATATTATCAAGTAGTTGATGAAAATTAAGGAGGTGGTGCGATCGCACGGACTCATAGGATAATTGGTTGCTGATATAGCAAGTAGTTATTAGTAATGCCAGTGCGTAACACAGTAAAAGCTTTTATTGATGCGAGGGGTATAACTCCTTATCAATTTGGTAAGGAAACAGGAATTGCTCAGGGAACTGCCTACGCCCTCTATAACAACCCAGAGCAGCGGCCAAGCCCTAGCGTTTTAGATAAAATTTGTGATTTTTACCAGGTGCAGCCAAGTGTATTTCTAGAATGGGTTAACCCAACAAAGGAGAAGGACAAATGACCAATGCTGACCAACCCAATCGACTAGACCGGATTGAGCGAGTACTTGAACGGCAGTTAACCAAGAGTTGCTGCAACAAGCTGTCCTGCAAAACACCTCGGCGAGCGCGAAGTGTTCCAAGCCGAAATCCGCCGCATTTAAAAATATTTACTCAGCCAAGGGAGCAACGGCAACGCTCCTCCGAGCAGTTAAATTGATGTTTTTGTCCGTAGCTCAACGACAAAACCCACTCGACCGGGAAGTTAAGCGGGTTCTGTCATTTGACTATTCATAACGCGGGAACTCCGAACTGAAAATGTCCTGCAAGACTTTTCGGAACCGCGATCGCTGACTCTATGTTAACCAGTTCTGCGGTCGTGTTGCAATAAGGAGTTACCCGGATTTTAAAAAATTCGGAGTAATAAAAAGTGAATCATACACAGACAACTGCAACGCTGACTGCTAATAGACTTACAGACAGACATTATAAGGAGTGCGTAACAAACCGGGGCTTGTGTCCTGAGTGGATAGCTGTTAACTGTCGCTCAATGGAAATCAAAGAAGCGACCCAGCGCTTAGGATACACAGCGCTTTCTGCTGGCATCTGGCTAGAAGGAAGCAACGGTTTTGGGCAGTACCGCCCTAACAAGCCCTGGAAAAGCCCAGACGAGAAGAAAGCGGCCAAATATCGGACAGCCACCAGGGAAGAATACGATGCAATGCTACCCCGTCATCCTCATAATCCAGGCTACTGGAAGGATTTAGAGGCGCTCAAAGCACTTTGCTATCACATAAACGGTCATCCCTGCTTACTTCTCTCTGAGGGGCTATTTAAGGCGATCGCCGGCTGTTCTAACGGATTCCCCACAGTTGCCCTCGCTGGTGTTGAACAGGGATTAACATCCGCCAAAAATGACCCACAAAGCAAACGTTACCTAGTCGATACCTTAGAATTGTTAGCCCGTGCTAAGTTTGGATGGATTATTGCATTTGATGCTGACGAATCCAGCAAGGCTAACAAAAATGTGATTGCAGCACAGAGAAAACTGGCTTGTCAATTAGCTAAGTTTAAAGTGCCTGTGTACATTGCCACGGGCTTATGGAGTGCAGCAGAGGGGAAAGGAATGGACGATTATATTCAGGCCAACGGTAGCGACGCTTTTAGGGACAAGGTGTTAGCTAAGGCTGTTAACTTAGAAACTTGGGAACGTCAGTTTCAAGAAGAAGAGAGCGACAGCAAAACCTTGTCAGAGTCGGCTTTTGCGGCACAAATAGCAGACAATTACCGCGCAAGACTGGCTTGGCACGTAGCTAATAAAGCATGGTACTGGTATGAGGCACAAAATAAGCTCGGTGTTTGGGGTGAAATTCCCCATGAGGAAGCGCAAGACATCGTAGTTACAGAATTGCGATCGCTGAAACCACATTTTAGTTATCGTTTTGTTGCTAATACGCTGAATCTCCTCAAGGGTGATTTAAGGATTAATCACTGGGAGGTGTGCCCCGGCTACATCTGTTTACAAGATTGTGTACTAGATGTTAATACCCTGAAAGAATACCCCCACGCTCCGGGTTATAGAATGCTGACTCAGTTGCCCTTTAAGTGGTCTGACCGTAGTATCGGCTGTGACCCGATTCAGGAATGGCTACTAGAAATTTGCGAAGGACAAGAAAGCTGGGTGCAAGTAATTCGCGCTGCAATCAACGCCACCATCACCGAGCGGGGCGGCAAGATGCAAAGATATCTAGAGTTAATCGGCGCTGGCGGCACTGGCAAAGGTACATTACTGAGACTGGTGCAAGACCTAGTAGGTAAAGATAACTACGCCATCACAACACTTAAGCAACTAGAACAGAATCGCTTTGAGACTGCCTCGTTCTACGGCAAGAAGCTAATTTGTATCACTGATTCTGAACGCTACACAGGAGATGTCAGCGTATTTAAAGCCATCACAGGCTATGACGACCTGCGACACGAGAAAAAAGGGGTACAGCAAACAGGCAGTTTTAAATTTGATGGTGTGGTGATGGTAGCAGCAAATGAAGCGATGCAAAGCACCGATTACACGAACGCCACCGCCCGCCGTCGTCTCTCGATGCCCTTTAATCGTGTTATTCCTCCCCATCAGCGCCGTGACTTGATGGAAGAGTTCGCGCCCTATCTTCCTGGTTTCCTGTCCTGGGTGTTGTCCATGCCAGAAGCAGAAATTAAGGATTATTTTGTCGATACAAACAACAAAGTATCGTCACTGGCTGCATTCAGCAAAGAAATCCTCATGGAGACTAATCCACTGGCTAACTGGGCTGACGAATGTTTGTACTATGACCCCAATGCAGTAACGGGTATTGGAGACATCAGCCAAAGCGCCGATGAATTTCTCTATGCCAATTACGCTCAATGGGCCAACAACAACGGGCAAGGAACAATGAACAAGCAACGTTTTTCTAGTACGTTGCTGAACTTGCTGAAAGCTCAACTCTTAATTGACGCAGAAAAACGCAAAACCAACAGGGGACGGTTTATCACCTGCATTGCAATCCGCAAGCCGGGACATGATTTCCCTCTTTTAATTTCTACTAGTGACGACCTCAATAAAAAGAGTGACGACCTAGTGACGACCTTGGTGACGACTCAAACCCTTGATAGTGACGGACTTTTACAAAGTGACGACCTTTTAATCAAAAAAATAGAAGATCAGGGCAACAACCAATGCTACTTGATGCCATTTCCTAGAGAGCAGAATGAGGGGGATACGTCGTCACTTTCATCAAATCATTCACCAGACAGTGTTTCAGGTCGTCACGAGGTCGTCACTGTGACGACTTCACAGCCCGATGAGGTCGTCACTACTCCATCTCTCACCCAACAGATGATTAATAACTGGGATGATAAGCCGTCACTTGGTCAGCTTGTAATGTCGCTAAAAGTTGAGGAACTACGCCAAGCTGTTGCAGGATTTAATAATGACCAACTGCAACACATTAAGGATGCAGCTAATAGCGTGTGGCGACTCGGCGCGGAATCATTAGCTGATTACAACGGCGAACTAGTTTACATCTGGGAGTGCGGACAATCAAACGATATCCGCATCGGTACTAAGCAAAAGCCAGGAGTGAAGGTTAGACGCGCTCATCTACGTCCTTGGTTGGGCATTTGATTAAAAATCTAGATTTTGATGGACATTTTACAAAGTTTAAGAACATGGTGCGATCGCAGTCAGCACAAAGTGGCTGGTATTAAAGAGTATGGTCAGAGAAACGTTTCTCTGACCTGCCTAATTGCAAAACTCGTGAAGGGATTTCTTAATTACAACTTGGAAGGTAGGCACAGAGAGACTTTTGAGAGGCAATACTGGGTATCGCTGTTGCGAGGCCGTGGTTTTTTTGATAGCAAACTAGATGACGGCATAATGGCAATTTTTTAAATTAATATGTGCTTGCTACATTTTCCGTAGTCAGCAGTCAAATTTTTTGCCTTCACTTGATGCTGTCACACAAACGCCTATCACTTTTGCTAACATTGGGGTTATTCTTCAGATAGTCGTGCAGCCAGTCGCAACTCTTGTTCAGTAAATCTTCAAGGTCAAAATTCCACAGTATTACTTCACCCTCAGAACTCGCAGAGATGAGAGTTTTGCCATTTGGGCTGAAACTGACTTTTACACGGGAGTCTGCCCTCTGATTAATAGGAGCATTAAGGGTTTGCAGCTCTCTACCGTCTTTGCTCCAAAGTTTAATTATCCCATCATTACTAGCTGAGGCAAAAGTGTTGCCATCAGGGCTGAAACTGATGCTTGTAATCCGACTATTATGACCTCTAATAACTTGTGGTTCCTTGCTTCTCAAACTCCAAAGTTTAATTGTTTCATCATCACCAAAGGCAATGATATTGCCGTCAGGACTAAAACTGATGCTTTGTACCGAACTGTGACCTTTGATTATCCGCAGTTTTTTACCGTCTTTACTCCAAAGTATGATTTTCCCGTCCATATCACCAGAGGCAATGATATTACCGTCGGGGCTGAAACTGACACTCCTAACCAAACTGCTATGGCCTTTAATTGTCCGCAGTTCTTTACCGTCTTTACTCCAAAGTATGATTTTTCCGTCATCATTACCAGAAGCAATGATATTACCGTCGGGGCTGAAACTCATACTCGTAACAAATTTGCTATGAGCTTTGAGGGTTCGCAGTTCTTTACCGTCTTTACTCCAAAGTATGATTTTCCCGTCCATATCACCAGAGGCAATGATATTACCGTCGGGGCTGAAACTTATATTACTAGACGAACTGTTACTATTTTCGAGGGTTCGCAGTTCTCGACCGTCTTTGCTCCAAAGTATGATCCCATTAAATTGACTAGAAGCAATAATATTGCCGTTGGGGCTTAAACTGATGCTTTGAACCGAACTGCTGCTTTGACTTTCGAGTGTTTTTCGCAGTACCCTATTCTCTAAATACCAAAGTTTGATTGTCCCATCTAATGCAGCAGAAGCAATGGTATTGCCGTCAGGACTGAAACTGATACTCGTAACACGATTGCTATGACCTTTGATTGTCTGCAATTGTTTACCGTCTTTGTTCCAAAGTCTAATTACCCCGCTCACTTCACCAGAGGCAATAGTATTACCATCAGGACTGAAGCTGATGATCGAAACATCCCTTTGATGTACAACAGGAAAGTATAATCCTCCCGCTACCTGTTTTTTTGAAGGTTTAATTGCCATGTAAATTGAACCATTGGAGGTGATGGTATTGCTGTCAGGAGTGAAACTGTCACTCGTAACCTTAATAGTTCGCAGTTCTTTACCGTCTTTACTCCAAAGTATGATTTTCCCGTCACTATCACCAGAGGCAATGATATTGCCATCAGGGCTGAAACTAATCCTAATCACGCTACCAAATATGCTATGACCTTTGAGAGTGATAGTTCGCAGTTCTCGACCTTCTTTGCTCCAAAGTTTGATTGTCCCATCACTGTAACCAGAAGCAATGATATTACCATCAGGGCTGAAACTAACACGATTAACTCTATCATTATGACTTTTAAATGTTTGCAGTTCTCGACCTTCTTTGCTCCAAAGTTTGATTGTCCCATCACTATAACCAGAAGCAATGATATTACCATCAGGGCTGAAACTAACACTATTAACTATATCATTATGACTTTTAAATGTTTGCAGTTCTCGACCTTCTTTGCTCCAAAGTTTGATTGTCCCGTCACTATTACCAGAGGCAATTGTGTTGCCGTCAGGACTAAAGTCAACAGCAATAAACCGATTACTATCGTCTTGTAAGCGGTTATACTCCTTCACTCCGTAAACTACCCGTGACAACGTTGCTATAGTTTGTATTTTTGTGTCCGCCGAGATTCCTTTTGAACTTTGCAGTATTTTACCTGCCTTAACAGCTACCACCAAGGCTTCAAGGTCATTATTCGATGTCAACAGCTTTTCCGCAGATAAACTACCAGCAATTAACTGGTCATTCAGTCCTTTTAGTTGCGCTTCCTGCCGTTGCCACATCGCAACCCCAGCCAATCCAAAAGCTAACATCAAGCCACAAGTTAACCCAACAATGACACGCCGCCGCTGACGCTCTCTTTCCTGCCTCTCCTTGTCCCGCAGCATCAAACTTTCCTCAATAAATTTTTGCTGTGGGACACTAATTTCCAAACCCCGTTGCTTTAACCAGTCTTCCGCTACAGCCAAAGGTACACCCCGCAACAAAGCCCCAGAGTCGTAGTTGCTATTTTTCCACTCAAGTATTGTTATCCTTAAACGTTCCTGCCAAATGCGAAACTGACGGTTAGCGTTAATCCACTCTCGCAAAGTTATCCATTCTCGAATCAGCGTTTCATGGACAATCTCAACTGTGTCTTCCCCAGACTTCTTATCATGTCCCGTGACAACCAAACGTGCTTGATATCCTGCTAAATAACTCACTATTTCCCAATTGTCGTTTCCCACTTCTGCACGAGTTGCTACACACCGAGTATCTTCTGTTCCCTCTCCAGGGCGCACTAATTGCAGAAAAATGCGCTGTGTTTGCTTCTGCTGCGCCTTATTTAGTTGCTGATAAATCTGCTCTGCATGATTAACTAAAGCTCTTTTCACACCCCCAATCTCGTTATAAGCTTGGTGAGTTAAAACTCGGTTTTGCTGCAATGACCACAATCGAGTAAGGGCAAATTCCAACAATGGTAAGTTACCAGGCTCTTTCCCCACATCATCTAGAATTCGTTGAGTCAGCTGTGCTTCTAGCTGCACTTCTAGTTTTTCGGCTGGTTGCTCAATCGCTGCTTGCAGTTCTTCCCGATTCATGGAACTCAGCAGTTGAGGTGTAAATTGCTGCAATGTGTCCCGAAACTGACGGTGGGAAAGGGCATAGCTGTAGAAGTCTGCCCGTAATGTAAAAACTAGTGTTACGTGCTTGTGATGAATAATATTTAATAATGTATCAACAAAGCGTTCTTGTTCTCCTTTATCCTGACAGAGGCTGTAAAGTTCTTCAAATTGGTCTACAACTAATAAAAGATGTTTGTTAGAAGTAAATCTAAAAATTTGGAAGACAACTTGCTGCAAGGTGACTTCACTTTGTTTCACGCTTCTTGCCAGTTGAGCGGCTTTAATCACTTGC
Source organism: Nostoc sp. ATCC 53789 (assembly GCF_009873495.1). GTDB lineage: Bacteria > Cyanobacteriota > Cyanobacteriia > Cyanobacteriales > Nostocaceae > Nostoc > Nostoc muscorum_A. Next base: position 32,255 of record NZ_CP046713.1, read on the forward strand.
TCAGTTTTACCAAGTTCCGGTTCTAATTGACGCACCAATGCTAAGGCAAGCTCATCAAACGGTTGATTTCCTGGACGAAATGATTCAATCAGCCAGTTTCCTTCTGCTCTTAACTGTGGAATCAGTCCCGCAAAAACCACGGAAGACTTGCCACTACCGCTAGGGCCGACCACTGTCACTAAAGGCTGATAGTGAGCTGCTTCAGCTAAACTGTTAACAAATTTTTCTCTTCCAAAAAAGAAAGCAGTATCTTCCTCCTTAAAGCTAGATAATCCCTGGTAAGGGTTGGGAGGAATAACTTCTGATTCAAATTGAATTGAAGCACGATGAATTAGCGTTTTTTTTTGAGAACTGGGGTCAGGTGTTCCTTTAAACCAATAATCTGAGAGCAGCCTAGCTCAAAAGCAAACTCCACTTCCTCTCCAGATCCCAAGGCATCGTAGAATGCGACAGAAAAATTAATAGCTGCTTTATCCCCTATCGTTTGAGTCATGCCAATGACATAGTTAATATGTTGGCTGATTGCTTCTGCTTGTACCTCTGAGTAGCAAGCGTTTAACAGTACACACTCTACTCCCTTTCTCGCAAACAGCTTAAACATGCTGGATAAAGCATCTGCCTGCACAAATACTGCTTGTCCTGTTTCATCCTCCAAAACAATACCGTTTTCGCCAGCGCCATGTCCACAGAAGTGAACAATCTGGGGTTGATAGTCCAATATTGCTCGGTAAAAGTCCCTTGAGCGTACTGCCCACTTCTGTTCTAGCTTGAACTGCTCCCGCTTGTTCGCTCGTCGTAACCCCTCATCAATCTCCCGTACCTCTTCATCAAGCCGTAACTGAGAAGTGTTTTTCGGATTCGCCGCTATGAGCAAAATTGTTTTTACAAGCATATTATTACTCATTGGGAAACTTGGAAGCAGTACAGTGGTTGTTACAAAAGACTTTATCAATTTCCTAGTTGGACTACAATAGTTTGTTTGCTGTTTACTAAAAAAGTAACTTTGCTATTCTCCTAAAGAACCTTCTAACCAATGTTAGGCAAGGGTATTAAGCATCATTGTTGTTTTGTTTTATTAAAATCTTTAAAACGAGATCATGGCTTAAAGATGTCATGCAGACCCCAGTTGTTTAAAATCGGCTAGTAAACAACTGTGCTTTTACCGCCGTCGTCTAAGATTAGGATTTGTCCCCAAACTTTTCTCAACCCGTTGAAGCTTGGCATTACTCCAATCAGTATTCTGCAAAATTTTCTGTAGAGACTCGGTAGTTTCAATAGGAGTAGGGATCGGAAAAATGTGTGAATAAAACCAAAACAGAATAAAAAACGAGATCGGAGAGACAAGCCAGATTCTAATAGCTCTAGTCCAACCTTTAACGACCGATTCCGCGTCTTTTTGGTTCAATAGAGATATTCCCGTCTGAATCTCGTTCAATTGTTCTTGTAACGGTTGGCTCAATGTCTCTGGTTGCCTTGGGGAGATATTGCTCAAATTCTCGGAGAGTTTGGTTAAGCTCGTCAATTGCTTGAGTTGTTGCTGAGATGTTAGATTTAATGCGCTCAAGGCTGTCCCTAGCTGATTGCAACTCGTCGCTAGATTTTTGATATTCTCCGTGTGGTCGGCTTGAACCTTCAATTGCTCCGCCGTCAGTTGACTCCATTCGTTTAACTCTACCTGTAAATTTTCAAATAATAATTTCCAATCATTGGGTGCAGTTTCTGTGAGTTGCGCCAAATAACCAATGTACTGCACCAGTCTAAAAGCTGGGTCATCCTGTTTCATCCCAGAATCCAACGCAAACCGCAAGACTTTCGCTTGAAATTCCGGCGGCTTTTCTGACAGCAACCTATCTAAATGAGATACCGCACCATTGCCATTACCATTACTTACAGCCATTACTCTAACCCCAACTGTATAGCCGCCTTAGAAAACTCAGTTTCAACCGCATCAATCCAGCCGAAAACTCTCGATTGATTACTCAAACTAAAATCCTCATGCTCTAGCGCTTCTCTGAAAGTAAGATCCTTGGAGTCAACGAGGTCAAAAATATCGTCATATAACTCAGGCAATAACAGTTCAATTGCCCCCAATGCTTCCACAGCCTGCTTCATCTTAGAATTGTTGTAGCGAGTAAACTTGTGTTCATCACCCCAGTAGAGATTTTTCACAACAACATAATCAACTTTGTCACCGCAGAAATCCATCAGCCGTTTTAACTGCAACAGACTATCTTTGACTCGACCCAGCACCGATACCATAGTGATGCGATAACCCAAACGCTGGGCATTTTGAAACAGAAAAATATCCTTAGCGACTGACTCAAAATACTCAGCAGCCCCAGCAGGCAGATCCACTAGAGATACTTGAGGAGATAAACGTTTTAAATCATCCTGCAAAGCATCAGCACCACCGCGCTGATTTAGTTTGAGCGTTTGCACGCCAGGAGCGACTTTATTGTAATGACGATAAAGCTGAGGATTAGACTGGTCACATTCGTAAGCGATGCAGTTGATATTTCTGTGGCGGTAAATGTCGAGTAGGATTCTAGCCACGACACTTTTACCAGTACCGCCCTTATCCCCAGTCACCAACACCAAGCGCCTAAGAGTTTTTGGCTGTTCAGTTGCTTTTTGTTCCTGAACTTGGTCAGCTGATTGTTTAGGTTTGACTACCATCTACAAATCCTCGTCGTTTATTATTTCAGGCACAAAAGCAAGGCGAGAGGGATTTTGATTCTCTGGAGCTTTGACATCAGAGGGCTTTTTAGCCGTTTTAGGAGTTTTAGTAGTTGTTGATTTTGAAGAAGCTGGTTTTGATTTAGGTTGTGATTTCGATTCAGATTTTTCAACAGACTGACTACTGCTTTGCTCCATCCCCGAATTCTTGTCTAAAGTCGGCTCATCAATAACTTGTGTACTGGTATTCTCTTGACTCGAAGGAGTGACTGACTTTTTGCGCGTAGACCGACGAATATCGTTAAGTAAATAACGGATACGTTCAGGGCTGATATTGATATCCAAAGGGGCTAAAGTTTTAGATACTTCCTCGTAGCTATAGCCGAGACGAAGCACCCGCTCAATTTGACGGCGCATCTTTTTAATAGCTGCTCGTGCTGGGATATCATCTAATTCCTTAGCACCCAAAGCGCGTAGAGCATCAAGAGCGTCTGGAATCTTCGACTTAGGAATACTATCTTTAGCCACAAGAGTAAAAATCAAACTAATGTTTATGTTTAAAACTTTACTTGAATCTGGAGCATCTATCTAAAGACAGGTAATTATCAATGCAACAAATAGTTAAGAAACAGCAACAGATATTAACGTAACTGGTTGAACAGTGATTACTCACAGCGTGTAAGATAACTCACTAAGAGTTAATCAAAAAAAATCACACAGTTCTCAGCAAAAATTATCCACACTGTAATTTGTGTCAACTCGTTAGTAATATCATCGTGGTGGTAGCCGGAGATTACGCACTTATCCCCCTAGTGGGTAGTTCCCCTAGTCCTTCTGCCTCCCCCAAAGACTGGTTAAGAGCAAGCCATGCCTAGCACTGCGTGCTGTCCTCGCTACGCTCGACTCGGCAGGCTTGCCAAAGGGGGAAGTATCCCCACTTTGGAAACCCCCTCTAAAACTGCATCAACTTTTGTTTGACTTATGCCCAAAGCTTCTTCTCAGTCACTTGTCCGCACCAAAATGTTGCAAGCGCGATTTAGCCCAATTGAATATGAGATGATTCGCTCTAAAGCAGAAGATACGGGCTTGAGCTTGGGAGAATTGACAAGACGCTGTATGTTGCTGCGACCAATCCCAACACCACCGCCACGACTGGGCAGAGTTACACTAGACACATACCTGGAACTGTCGCGCATCGGCAACAACATCAACCAACTGGCTAAAGCCACCAACACTGCCATTAAAATGCAGTTGCCACCGCCAGCATCACCAGAACTTTTACAAGAGTTACTAGAACTGCTACGACACTGCCAACGGGAAATAGCCAATACCTTCATCGAAGAATCGGACGAGGAAACAGATGATTGGCAACCAGACTAAAGGGCGAGGGTTTCGCGGACTGCTGAATTATTTGGAGTCTCAGAAAGATGCCAAACTCATTGGTGGTAACATGGGCGGCAATAACGCCCGTGCCCTGGCCAGAGAATTCAAAATTTCCCGACAACTAAACCCAGAAGCTGACCGAGTAGTGTACCACGCATCATTATCACTACCACACAACGAGCGACTAGACGAACCAACCTGGAACGAACTTGCTAACCGCTATCTCGAAGAGATGGGCTTTGACAGTAACCAGTACGTAGTCTACAGACACAGCAACACGGAACACGACCACATACATATTTGTGCTAGTCGCATTCGGTTAGATAACGGGAAGATTGTACATGATAGCTGGGATTACAAGCGCAGCGAAACTATTATCCGGCAGCTAGAACGAGATTACGGTTTACAACAAACCCAGAGTAGCCATGAAAAATTATCGCGGAATCCTAGTATTGGACAACAAAAACGCCTAGAAAGAGAACATGAAGAATATATCAACGGTGAGCGCCTTACACTACAAGAGCGCCCTATTAAGCAACAACTCCAGGAACTAATCGACCGCGCCACAATAGACAAACTAACTATGCCCCAACTGGTTGAGCGGTTGCAATTACAAGGTGTAGAAGTTCGTCACAGCTTAACACGTAACGGCAAAAGTAAGGGCATCTCGTACTCGTGGAATGACCAGAAATTTAGCGGCACATCTTTGGGGCCTGCCTACACATTCCCAGGTTTACAAAAACATAAGGGGATTGACTACCAGCCCCAACGGGATGATGAGCTTATTGAGCATCTGTTGAAGAATCCTAAAGAGCAAGCAGTGGAGAGCCAAAGATTCATAAATACAATTGTTGACTTTATTGAACAGTCAGTAGTTGATGATGCCTTGGCTGAAACGTTACCACAATTAACAGAACAACTGTCTGCGTATCAGCAGCAGCTAACTAATAATAAAACCACATTTGACGACCTGGAAACCGCGATTGTTGATGAAGAGCAACAACTGTCATCACAAAGAGCAGTGGATGCAATCTCTAACTTTATTGAACAGTCAGTAGTTGATGATGCCTTGGCTGAAACGTTGCCACAATTAACAGAACAACTATCTATTTATCGGCAACAACTCTTTCGAGCTAAAACTGCATTCAATGACTTTGAAACAGCGTTGACGACTGAGTTGCAATCCCACGCAGATCAGAAAGCAATTTTGTCAATCTCTGATTATATTGAGCAATCAGCTATCGAGTCAGCTTTAACTGAAACAGTATTAAGATTAACAGAGCAACTATCTCAATATCGGCAGCAACTAGTTCAAGATAAAACTACATTCAATGACTTTGATGAAGCATTTACGGCTGAGTTGCAATCCCATGCAGATCAGAAAGCCATTTTATCAATCTTTGATTATATTGAGCAATCAGCTATCGAGTCAGCTTTAACTGAAACAGTATTAGGATTAACACAGCAAGTTTCTCAATATCATCAGCAACTAGTTCAAGATAAAACTACATTCAATGACTTTGAAACAGCATTGACAGCTGAGTTGCAATCTCATGCAGAGAAGAGAGCTATTTTATCAATCTTTGATTATATTGAGCAATCAGCTATCGAGTCAGCTTTAAGCCAAGCAGTATTAGGATTAACAGAGCAAGTTTCTCAATATCATCAGCAGCTACTTGAAGCGAAAACTACATTCAATGACTTTGAAACAGCATTGACGGCTGAGTTACAATCTCATGCAGAGAAGAGAGCTATTTTGTCAATCTCTGATTATATTGAGCAATCAGCTATCGAGTCAGCTTTAACTGAAACAGTATTAAGATTAACAGAGCAACTATCTCAATATCGGCAGCAACTAGTTCAAGATAAAACTACATTCAATGACTTTGATGAAGCATTTACGGCTGAGTTGCAATCCCATGCAGATCAGAAAGCCATTTTATCAATCTTTGATTATATTGAGCAATCAGCTATCGAGTCAGCTTTAAGCCAAGCAGTATTAGGATTAACAGAGCAAGTTTCTCAATATCATCAGCAGCTACTTGAAGCGAAAACTACATTCAATGACTTTGAAACAGCATTGACGGCTGAGTTACAATCTCATGCAGAGAAGAGAGCTATTTT
>NZ_CP046714.1 GCF_009873495.1 Nostoc sp. ATCC 53789
CAGCAAGTTTCTCAATATCATCAGCAGCTACTTGAAGCGAAAACTACATTCAATGACTTTGAAACAGCATTGACAGCTGAGTTACAATCTCATGCAGAGAAGAGAGCTATTTTATCAATCTTTGATTATATTGAGCAATCAACTATCGAGTCAGCTTTAACTGAAACAGTATTAGGATTAACAGAGCAACTCTCTCAATACAAAGAGCAACTATTTATTGATAAAACTACATTCAATGACTTTGATGAAGCATTGACGGCTGAGTTGCAATCTCATGCAGAGAAGAGAGCTATTTTATCAATCTTTGATTATATTGAGCAATCAGCTATCGAGTCTGCTTTAACCCAAACAGTATTAGAATTAACACAACAACTTTCTCAAAATCAGCAGCAGCTATCAGCCGGAAGAACCATATTTGACGATCTGGAAGCAGCGATTGTTTATTTGGAGCAACTCCATAGATCGCAAAAACCAGTGGATGCAGTTGCTCTTAATCAAACTCCAACTATAACCACAGATGAACCAAAGCTAAAAGATAATCTAAGAGCCGAGTTATATCAGTATTACAGCGCCGACTTGCAAAACTTATTAGTGACTGACCGAGATAAAGAAATTGCTATCAGGGCATTATTAGATAATAAGCCAGTTCAAGATGTTGAAGAAATTATCTTTGCCAGTCCCGCCGGATGGACTACTGATGAAGCTAAAGCATTGGTACTAATCGCTAAGAATCAACTGGCACACTTACAAGAACAACCCCAGTTTACGCCCCCACCAGAGGATGAGAGTCTACGTCGAGTATTACAGCATTACCTGACTCAGCAACGCGGTATAACAAATTTCCTTGTGCAACCATTACAACGGCAGGGGTTGGCTTATATAGATCAGCAGGAAAATATTGTGTTTATCAAGCGGGGTTTAGATGGTGAAAAGTCAGGCGCACTGGTTTGGGATACCGCACGCCTTGACAATCGTTGTATGGAGTACCCCGAAAATAGCGATCGCCTCCAGCAGGGCTGGTTTCATCTGAAATTAGGTGGAGAGGCAGACTCGAAAATCGAGAGAGTATTCTTGTGTGACTCCCCCATTGATGCGCTGTCCTTGGCAGAGATTGACAGAAAAGGACACAAGGGACAACCACAAGTTAGAACAATGTACATGGCAGTGGATGACCCGGATAACTTGCCCTTTGAACTTCTCAGAAACATCAACAGGATTGGGGTGGCGTTTAATAATGATGATCTGGGGAATGAAGCAGCCCAAGCCGTTCAGGAAATGCTGCCCCAGGCTAAAAGAATTGCACCTAGTGGGCGAACTTGGAATGAGATTCTTATTGAACAGCAGCAAGAGATACGAGAGCAAAAGCAACGGGGGCGCGGTTTAAGTCGATGATCTGGGTGTTGAACCGACGAACTCTTTGCCGCTTCGCTCGATGAGGCGGTGGCTCAGAAGGGCAGAAAGATTACTGGTTGGGCTTACTAGATGTATTGCTTATGTATTTTTTAGTATTTTTATGGGGACTATACCGTTGATTTTCCAGTTCAAAAAGTCGGTAAATAATTCAAAGTTAATCTATCAAATTCTGAAAGTAGTTTTTTGTCAAATTCCTGTCAATACTTACAACTCAGTCCTAGTAAAGCGTTGAGTTTATTTGGAAATCATCCTGGTTTGAAAGTGTCTTGATTGTAGTTTTGACGATTTCTGTTTGCAGTTCGCTAAACTTACACATCATCAGGTTTGGGAATAGTTGACAACCAAGGAAACCATTTGAAAAATCTAGTTTGTTTTTCCCATTCATTTTTATGATTTATTTTTACTAAATAGTTCGCAATCCTTGAAGGTTCCATAGTATTTATTTTATTTACATGACGATCGCTAGAAAAGGCTTTTTCTAAAGTCTTAGAAAATTCAGTATTATCTTCTTGTAATTGTTTTTTTATATCATCATTGGCGGTGTCGCTAAAAACTTCGACATAAAGAGTTTTAACTTCTTCCTCTGTTATTTTAGGATCTTTCAATTTATCAAAGTTTTCCTTCTCGGAAAGTTTGTCTGTTAATTTTTCTCTGAGATTATTATTCATTGTCTTAAATTCTTTTCGGTTTATAAATGCACCTATTAATCTAATAAACATTTGTAGCAAACCTTGCAACAAAATAAATCCTATACCAAATATAATAGTTTCATATTTTTGCAACCAAAATCCAAACATATCCCCATTACTATATTTAATATATGCTCTATAATTATTGAATAAATCCTCATTACCTTCTATTGGAAATTGATTTAATCCAGTCCCAAATATTTTCGGTATTATTCTAATATCATCTACTTTTACATCAGCTAATATATAGCTTATCTTAAATGTAGAATAAATATTCTCACTTTTATCTATATTAGAACGATTAATATTTTTTATTTCATATTTATACGTTTTTAAGTTTTGGCTTGTAGAAGACAGTATTTTATCATTCTTAATAAGATATTCTTGCGAAGGATCTGTTCCTATTTCTGCTGATATAATTTTGAAATCTTTATTAATTTTTGAACTAATATCCAATTGTATGATTACTTTGTCAAAATCTTTGTCGGATAAATTATATAAAGAAAAAGTTAATACACCTATTTTTTGTAAGGGGTTTTTGATATCTTTATTTAAAATCACCTCTATTTCACTACCTTTAATAGGCTCATCATAATTGATTAAATCTACTTTATTAATTTTATAATATAAGTCTCTAATTCGATTAGAATGTTGAGTGTTATAAAGATTTAATTGATAACCTATAATTGCGCCTATAACACCAGATCCTATTATAAGTGATATTGTTTGTAATAAAAACTTTTTTAAAGAATCGGTGTTTTTATTAGAATTATTCATAATTTATTGGAATAAATACTATCAGTTTTATGAAGTAATAAAAATCATTGTTGCAGTAACGATTATAAAAATCAACCAATAGAGGGGGTATACTGAGGTCGCCTCGATTCAAGTTAATTCCAGTCAACACAGCCCCACTCAAATCGACTCCATTTAAGTCAACTCCAGTAGCGTAACGCTCTAACAACTCAGTAGTCGTCATTCCAACTCATAAATTAACCTTTGATTTACCCTCTGGCTCTTATCTGCTCTCAGTGAATAGTTGGGGTGGCTCTAGCGAAGCTGTCACCAGGGGCAAGATAGCCTGGAAACTATTGCTATATCTACGTTTAAGCATTTTTGACATCAAACTAGAATTGCTGCATGAATGCACTGCTACTTTTCACCCCATAATTGCTTTTCGCCTACCACACAGAATAATAAATACTGTGTGGTAGGAGGCTTATATTTTGGGCTGTAAGACTTTTCCTGTAAGAGTTTCAGCGAATTTACGGCGAAAGATATTTATCGTTCAACCTGTAAAAGCTGTAAATAAAATTAATAAATACTCCAGTTCTTGTAGCGATACATACCCAAGATTTGCGCTCTCCTGACAATTTTACTTAAAAATGCCTAAACCCTATATATAGTAAGAGTTTCCAGACCATCTTGCAGGTTTTTACACGTATCTCGGCTCAATACAATTTAAGGACGAAATCGTTATTTCGTTAATTCTTGCTTAAACGAAATCTCTCTGTACGATTAAGCGAAAACACGATATAACTAATTCGCTATAGGGCGAAAGGACGAAAATTGATGACCGTATTGGTGGGTGTCATTTCTCAAAAAGGGGGGGTAGGTAAAAGCACCCTTGCTCGGCTCATTGCTCGTGAATATGCTGCTGCTGGCTGGGATGTAAAAATTGCCGACCTGGATATTTCTCAAGGTACAAGTACTGATTGGAAGCAACGCCGCTCAGTCAATGGTATCCAGCCGGAGATTGCAGTTGAACCATTCCGCACTGTTGCTCAAGCTCTGAAACACGCCTCGGTTTATGACCTCATGGTTATGGACGGGCCACCACATTCTATGCAAGGGACACTGGAAATTGCCCGTGCAAGTGATTTACTTGTCCTGCCCACAGGCTTATCACTGGATGACCTCAAACCGTCTGTACTGTTGGCGCATGAATTGGTAAACGCCAAAATCTCTACGGATAAAATTATTTTTGTTTTATGTCGAGTCGGCGATCGGGAGAATGAAATTGAGGATGCCCGATCATATATTCATAAAGCTGGATATGTCACAGTAGCTGGTTCAATTTCAGAAAAGACTGCTTACCGACAGGCAAGTGATAACGGTCGTGCTGTTTCTGAGGTCACGTTTCCTACTTTGAAGCAACGGGCAGAACAAGTAGCCCAAGGAATTATTGATCTGTTGAGCAAGCAAGAGTCCTAATTATGTCAACTAAACCACCTCCACCACCTCGCAAACCAAGCAAAGGTGAACCCCCTAGCATTAAGGAAACAAAAGATAACTTGGAGAAGCCCGATCCAGGTGAAATTTCCAACCTGAATTTTAAAGTACCTGCCGAGTTTAAAAAGGATTTTAAGATTGCGGCTGCTACTTACGGTTGTACCCAAGTCGAGCTATTGCAACGGATTTTTAAATACTGGACAGATAATCATGGCTAATCGTTATTTCGTCCTTTCGCTAAATCACGAAATAACGATGACACTCTTAAGTGATGACAGCGATCGCTCTATTACCAATTGTGAATACTCTTTATTCACGAGGGAGGGCTGAAACCCTTGTTTCTAGTTCATTTCCAAAAGTTTGTGATTTACTGGTAATGAACGAAAACGATAATTTTGACTGGTTTAGATTTGTTTTAAAAAACTAGGGATAAGATGGCAGAAGTAGCAGCAAAGCAGAATAACTCAGAGTCATTTGAGCAGAAGCTATGGAAAACGGCGGATAAGCTGCGAAAAAATATTGATGCTGCTGAATATAAGCACATTGTTTTAGGTTTAATTTTTCTGAAATATATTTCTGATGCCTTTGAAGAGTTGCATCAAAAGCTGCTTGCGGGTGAGGGAGATTACGCAGGGGCAGATCCAGAGGATCGGGATGAGTATTCGGCGGAGAATGTGTTTTTTGTACCAGTTGAGGCGCGGTGGGCATATCTTCAGGCACAGGCGAAGCAACCCGACATTGGTAAAACCGTTGATTTGGGTATGGAAGCAATCGAGCAGGAAAATGCCAAACGGTTAAAAGGGATTTTGCCCAAGGTGTATGGACAGCAGAAATTAGACCAAAAAGCTTTGGGTGGATTAATTGACTTAATTGGATCAATTACGTTAGGGGATGCTGAGGCACAGGCACAGGATATTTTAGGACGAGTCTATGAATATTTTTTGGGACAATTTGCTCTAGCCGAAGGCAAGAAGGGGGGACAGTTCTATACGCCTGAAAGTATTGTGCGGTTATTGGTGGAAATTCTAGAGCCTTACAATGGGCGGGTATTTGACCCTTGCTGTGGTTCAGGGGGGATGTTTGTCCAGAGTGAGAAGTTTGTCAAAAATCACCAAGGGCGTTTGGATGATATCTCAATTTATGGGCAGGAGAGCAACGAGACAACCTATAAATTGTGTCGGATGAATTTGGCGATTAGGGGGATTGACGGCTCAAATATTAAGTGGAATCCTGAAGGTTCATTTCTCAATGATGCTCACAAGGACTTAAAAGCGGATTTTGTCATTGCTAATCCTCCTTTTAATGATAGTGATTGGGGCGGCGAGTTATTGCGAAATGATGGACGCTGGCTGGATAAAGACCTTGTACCTCCAGTTGGGAATGCCAATTTTGCTTGGGTATCGCATTTCATTTACCACTTAGCACCGACAGGTTCGGCGGGTTTTGTGTTGTCGAATGGTTCGCTCTCGTCAAATACAAGCGGTGAGGGAGATATTCGCAAGGCTTTAGTATTGAAGGATTTGGTGGATTGTATTGTCATGTTGCCAACCCAACTTTTTTACAATACGGGTATTCCTGCTTGTTTATGGTTTCTCAGTCGGTATAAAAACGGGAATAAAAATAGGGATAGACACGGTGAGGTGTTGTTTATTGATGCCTCAGAGTTGGGTTATATGGTAAATCGCAGTAGTCGGACTTTTACGGAAGCTGAGATTAGCAAGATTGCTGATACTTACCATGAGTGGAAAAAGTCGGGGGGCAGTTACTGCGATATCAAGGGCTTTTGTAAGTCTGCATCAATCGCTGAAATTGAGAAGCATAATTTTGTGTTGACACCAGGGCGATATGTGGGTATTCCTGATGAAGTGGAGGATGGGGTAAGCTTTGAGGAGAAAATGAGTGAGCTTACAATGGCATTAGGTGAGCAAATGCGAGAGGGGCAATTGCTGGATGAGGAGATTAAACAGCAATTGTTCAAGGTGGGATTTATTGTTAGTGATGAGTTGGTTGATTTTTAAGGAGATGAATATGACTCAAGTTATCTTGAAAAAGCTTAATCCTATTGTTATAGAAAAACTAAAACATCTGGCTCAGAGTCATCAACGGACTTTGGAAGAAGAAATCACATCTATCCTTGAAGATGTAACGGAAAATACACCGATAATTACATATAAAAGTAGGGACTGGTCGCCTGGTTTTTTTGAGCATACTTGTGGTGCTTGGCAGGGGGAATTGTTAGTTAGAGAGCCTCAGCCAGAAGCACAGGAACGAGAGCCGCTATTATGAGTTATTTGTTAGATACTAATGCCTGTATTCGGTATCTTAATTCTAGTAATAATCCAGTTTTTCATCGCTTAAATTCACTGCCACCAGATGATGTTTTTATTTGTGATATTGTAAAATTTGAGCTTTATTACGGAGCTTATAAAAGTTCTAATAGAGACAAAAATCTGGCAACATTAAAGATATTTTTTGATGAATTTGTTAGCTTACCTTTCGATGGTCAATCGGCAGATATTTGTGGTTATATTCGTTCTGAATTGAATAAAAAAGGAACACCAATTGGAGTTTATGATTTACAAATTGCTTCAATTGCTCTTGCTAATAATTTGGTGTTGGTAACTCATAATGTGGGAGAGTTTAGCCGTGTGGAAGGGTTGCAGTATGAAGACTGGGAAGTTGCGGTATGAATTAATGAAAATGCCAAACTTATTTTTAAGGAGATGAATATGACTCAAGTTATCTTGAAACAGCTTAATCCCATTGTTATAGAAAAACTAAAACGTCTGGCTCAGAGTCATCAACGGACTTTGGAAGAAGAAATCACATCTATTCTTGAGGATGTAGCAGAAAAAGAGGAAGAACAAACAAGGTCTGAGGGCTTTTGGGATATGACTTTACAATTTAGAGAAAGGATGCAGCAGGAGAATATTACTTTTGATGATGCAGATTTTGCGGATCTGCGCGATCGCTCTGTCGGTAGGGATGTTGAGTTTTGAGTATAAAGTATTTATTAGACACAAATATTATTTCAGAAGCCACTCGTCAAAGTCCTAATATTAATGTAGTTAAAAAACTGACTGAGCAAATATTTCTAATCAGCTTTTGGTATCGATATATCAGTTTTGTTTGGCATATACGGAGGTTTTGAAACAGAAATTAAGGCGGCTTTTAGAGGTAAATCATGGGTGAATCTAAGTTATTTTTGCGTATTTATGGATAGTTAATAAAGTTTTATTTTTAATTATGGAAGTATTAAATAATATTTGTCTTGACATCGTTGATTGTGAGCATAAAACAGCACCTATTCAAAATGAAGGAATCCCATCTATAAGAACAACAGATATAAAAAACGGATTTCTTGATTTTAAAGGTTCAAATAAAGTATCAGAGGAAACATATCAAAAATGGACACAAAGATTAGAGCCTAAAGCATACGACATAATATTAGCGAGAGAAGCACCTGTTGGACAGGTGGGAATTTTACCCAAAGGACAGCGTGTTTGTTTAGGACAGAGAACTGTTTTAATTAGACCAAATAAGCAAAAAGTTTATCCATTTTACCTTTTGTATCTTCTACTCTCTCGTGAGATACAACACAAAATGAAAGTTAGGGCTTCAGGTTCTACTGTCGAACATTTAAATATGTCAGATATTAGAAATCTACAATTACCTGATTTACCATCATTAAAGATTCAAAAAGAAATTGGAGATACTTTAGGGAATCTGGATGCCAAAATTGAAAATCTGAGGCGACAGAATGAGACTTTAGAGGCGATCGCACAAACTCTATTTAAGCATTGGTTTATAGATTTCGAGTTCCCCAACGCAGACGGTAAGCCCTATAAATCATCTGGTGGGGCGATGATTCCCTCAGAGTTAGGCGAGATTCCCGAAGGTTGGCGTGTTGGGACATTAAAGGAATGTTTAGAACACTTAGTCGATAATCGTGGGAAAACACCAGTTTTTCTTACCAGTGGCATACCTGCTTTAAGTGCTAAGTTTGTCAAAAAGGGAGAAATAGTAAATAAAGACAATCTCAACTATATTTCGTTTGATTTATTCGATAAATCTGAAAAACTAAAAATTGGCGATGTCATAATGACATCAGAAGCCCCACTAGGCGAAACTTACTTTATTGCACAAAATACTCAGTATTATCCAGCACAGAGGGTCTTTGCATTAAGAGCAAATGATGAAATTATTTCACCTTCATATTTAAATTATTGGCTAACTAGTTCTATAGGTCAATCTCTAGTTCAGCGTAGAGCGTCTGGCTCAACAGTTCAAGGAATAAAACAATCAGAATTATACAAATGTGAAATCATTATTCCTGACAAAGAAATTAATAATAAAGCCTCGAAACTGTTTATGACAATTCTATTAAAAAAAGAATTAAATTCAGATAATATACAAACTCTAGCTAAAACCCGTGATGCCTTATTACCTAAACTAATGAGTGGTCAAATCCGCGTCAAGGAATAACGTATAAAATCTTTCACTTTCCATAGAACATAGCGTTAATCTCCTCTGACTCATCATCAAAATCATCAGCAATCCAAACGCGCCCTTCCCAAGCCCCAAGAGTACGCGGCTCAAGTTCCGCCTCATAGCGTACCAAACGCAGCAACGGTTTACCCTCTCGACTAATGACCACATCTTCACCCTCTAACACTGACTCTATTAATTCGAGAAGATATGCCTTTGCCTCTTGAACCGTTGCATTCTTCATAGACAAAAAAATTTTATCGACTAAAATCTAATTATAAAATGAAAATTTATGTATAATTCCATACTCATTTAATCTAAATGACCGCCCTCACCGAAGACGAAATCGAACAATACCAACTCCAACTCTTGCAAAACCTTGGTTATAGCTACAGCAACGGCTACGACATCCAACCAGAAGGCATCAGGCAAGAGCGAGAAAGCTTCGGTGAAGTAATTTTAAAAGATAGACTCCCACAGGCAATATCAAGAATTAACCCCACTATTCCCTATGATGCCCAATATCAGGCACAACGGGAAATATTTAATATTGCTAGTTCCAACCTACTCAACAACAACGAAATATTCCATAAATATCTCACAGAAGGCATCACCGTTGAATATCAAAAAAACGGCGAAACCAGAGGCGAACCTGTTAAATTAATTGACTGGGAACACCCCGAAAATAACGAATTTCTCGCCGTCAACCAATTTACAGTAATTGAAGACAACCATAACCACCGCCCCGATATTGTCCTATTCATTAACGGCTTACCCCTCGTTGTCATCGAACTAAAAAACGCCGCCAATGAAAAAGCCAATCTTAACGCCGCCTATAACCAACTCCAAACCTATAAAAGCAGAATCCCTAGCCTATTTACCTACAATGCCCTATTAGTAATTTCAGATGGACTATCCGCCCGTGCTGGTTCACTTACGGCTGGGTTTAACCGCTTCTCCACATGGAAAAACCCCACAGGCGAAAACCAGATTAACGAACTAGAAATTTTAACTAACGGGCTACTCAACAAGCAAACCTTACTAGATTTAATTCGTCACTTCACTGTATTTGAAAAGTCCAAAACCGAAGACCTGAAAACAGGCATAGTTAGCATTACCACCATTAAAAAAATTGCCGCCTATCATCAATATTACGCCGTTAATAAAGCCGTCGAATCTATCATTAATGCCTCATCCCAAGAAGGCGCACGTAAAGGCGGTGTACTTTGGCATACCCAAGGAAGCGGTAAATCCCTTTCAATGGTATTTCTGGCAGGAAAACTGGTTTTAAACCAAAACCTCCAGAACCCCACCATCGTCATGTTGACAGATCGCAATGACTTAGATGATCAACTATTTGATACCTTCGCAGGTTGTCAGCAACTCCTCAGACAAGACCCCCAACAAGCAGGAGATAGAGAACAAGTCCGCCAACTGCTCAACACCAACTCAGGCGGTATCATTTTTACCACCGTCCAGAAATTTTCCCCGGCTGATGGCGAAACCCTCTATCCCCAAATCAGCCCTCGCCCTAATATCATTGTTCTGGCTGATGAAGCCCACCGCAGCCAATACGGTTTCACAGCTAAACAAGTTAATGTCCTTGATGCCGAAGGTAACGTGATTGGTAAACGCACCAAATACGGCTTTGCAAAATATATTAGACAAGCCTTACCCAATGCTACCTTTGTTGGCTTCACAGGTACACCCGTAGAACAAACCGACAAAAACACCCCCGCTATTTTTGGTGAATATATCGACATCTACGACATCTCCCAAGCCGTCAAAGATGGGGCAACCGTGCCGATTTATTACGAGAGCCGCTTAGTACAAGTTGATTTAGACGCAGCAGGCAGACAACTCCTAGATGAACTAGACGAAGACCTGAGCTTTGAAGAACTTAGCACTACCCAAAAAGCCAAAGTTAAACAAACAAAACTGGAAGCGATTGTTGGTTCTACTAAAAGAATAAAACAGATTGCCCAAGATATTGTCACCCACTTCGAGGCACGGCAACAGGTAAACAAAGGCAAAGCCATGATTGTCACCATGAGCCGCCAAATCGCCGTTAACCTCTACGATGCCATAATTCAACTCCGCCCTGATTGGCACAGTGAGGATCTCAACTTAGGCAAAATCAAAGTTGTAATTACTACCTCTGCCGCCGATGAAGGTAATTTAGTTAAACATCACACCAGCAAAGCCCAACGTCAAAACCTCGCCCAACGCCTCAAAGACCCCGAAAACTCCCTAGAATTAGCCATAGTCTGCGATATGTGGCTCACAGGCTTTGATGCTCCATGTCTGCACACGATGTATATTGATAAACCGCTTAAAAGTCATAATTTAATGCAAGCGATCGCCCGGATTAACCGCGTCTATTTTGAAAAAACAGGCGGTTTGATTGTGGACTATCTGGGACTGGCCACCGAACTCAAAAAAGCCCTATCCTTCTATTCTCAAAGTGGCGGTAAAGGCGACCTCACCCTCAATCAAGAAGTGGCTGTGGGACTACTCCTAGCCAAATTGGAAATCGTCGAGCAAATCATGTCAGGCTTTACCTATCAGCATTATTTTGAGGCTGACACTGGCGAAAAACTCAATATCCTCAAAAATGCCACTAACTACGTAGCTGCACCAAACATCAAAGATAGATTTCTCAGTGAAGTTATCGCCCTATCTAAAGCCCATTCTCTCGCCGTCCCCCATCCCGACGCGATCGCCGCATCAGAAACCATCTCATTTTTCCAAGCCATCCAAGCCAGCCTCAGAAAACTAGAAGGAAGTGGTGATGGTAGTGGACTCAGCAACCAAGACATCGAAACCGCCATCCGTCAAGTCGTAGATCAAGCGTTGGTTTCCGATGCAGTGATTAACATCTTTGATGAAGCTGGTATTAAAAATCCTGACATCTCCATCATCTCCGATGAATTTATGGCAGAAGTGCGGGGCATGGAACACCAAAACCTTGCGGTAGAACTGCTGCAAAAACTGCTCAAGGATGAGGTTAAAACCCGCAGTCGTACCAATAT
Source organism: Nostoc sp. ATCC 53789 (assembly GCF_009873495.1). Taxonomy (GTDB): domain Bacteria; phylum Cyanobacteriota; class Cyanobacteriia; order Cyanobacteriales; family Nostocaceae; genus Nostoc; species Nostoc muscorum_A. The sequence goes on from NZ_CP046714.1 coordinate 11,855, forward strand.
TGTCCAAAGTCGCAAACTCTCTGAGATGTTGGAAGATGCTCTACGCCGCTATCGCAACCAAGTTATCACCGTTGGGGATGTCTTAGAAGAACTGCTGGAACTGGCAAAAGACACGAAAGCTGCCAATGCCAGGGGTGAAGAACTGGGACTAGAACCCTATGAACTTGCCTTTTATGATGCACTGTCACAAAACCAAAGCGCCCAGGATGTAATGGGTGTTGATAAACTGCGAGAATTAGCGATCGTGCTAGTAGATCGCATTCGCAAAAATGCCTCTATTGACTGGAATCTTAAAGAAAGTGTCCGTTCCCGAATGAAAGTTGCAGTTAAAAGGCTGCTGCGTCAATATGGTTATCCCCCCGATATGGAGGCACTAGCTATGGAACTGGTCTTAGAACAAGCCAAAGTTTTTACTGAATTTACAGTCTCAATCAACACATAAAAGGATTTGGACAATCCGCCGCTACGTCACGGCTGGACTGTGAAAGAGAGTGTCAAAGCGAATCTGCATTCCGTTGCTATGCCAAGCGGACTCAATAATTTGGGGTTTAACAACTTTGTTAATTAGTTTGCTTTCAAATAGCTCTTTAGTCAAAACTCAAGCATTGGATCAACGTTTTTTTTCATGAAATATTTGGTTCTTGTTACTAATGTTTTATCTAATAAATGCTCATATTTATCGTTAAGTTGCAATATTTCTTTTAGAAAATATCTTTTTTCAATATCATATTCTCGTTCATCATTACCATAGTAGTCCACACTTGTGCTGACAACTTCCCATCCATCTCTACCAAATTCATTTAATATGATGTATAAATTTTTAGTTGAATAAACTTTTTCTCCATTTCCGCAATCATGAGTAAATACCATCATAGTTTCACCTATTTTGGTATTTTTACAGTAGATTTCGTGAGTGAACGACTTCATGTTTTTTTGCATTTCTTCATCTGCTAAATAGCTTAAAATTCCCCATATTATTCCATCATTACTATCATATTTTGGACGTTCCATTTCTTCTAAAATTGGCATAGAAATTACATTTTCGCATAGTAAGCAGTAATTAAATTTTTGGCTCATTTTATAAAATCGTATGGTGCAACAAGCAATTTTTAGATTATTTAATTATAAAAACAATGAATTTCAGTGCTAACTGAATATTTACGGAAATTTCGTGCTGATTCCTCCCATATAGAATCTGGTATAGAAATATTCAAAAGTCCAAAGCAGAGATCGCGTTCTGCTTCTGCTTTTCGGTGATACCCAAATAACGCTCCAAAGCTGCCAAAGTCCGATGCCCCGATATCTCCTGAATGTGACGCAATGGTATCCCGGCATCGCTCCCTCAAGGTTAACGCAGTCCTCCGAAAGCTGTGGGTACTCACCCCTTCATTTCATTACTCATCAATTGTGTTCCACTTGATGCCAGAAAAGCGTTTGGAATTTACTTTAGTATATTTTTCCGTGTGGCGGATGTCCCTGTGCCCCAAAAATTCCTGAATAAATCTGGTACTATGCCCTTCATTCACAAGGTAGTAACCGCAAGCATGGCGTAACTGGTGCGGATGGATTTTGATGTTTAACACAGCTACTTCCCCCAACCTAGTCAACAATCTTTGTACCGCCGCCGACGTTAACCTCTCTCCCCTTTCCCCAATAAAAACGTAATTGCCACCAATATTTAATTCCTTTAGTTCTTTCAATGCCTCGATTTCATCCACAGGCAACGGATGCACACCGCTATCACTGCCTTTTTTACGCGTGATAAAAATTTCCTCATCTAAAAATGAAATCGCATCCCATCGCAAATCGCAAGCTTCCGACACCCGCAGCCCGTGGCGAAATATTAACAGTATCAACGCATAATTCCTCACCTTGTACCGTCCGTAAACTTTTGCCGCCCGCAGTATGCTGTTTACCTCACGTACTGTAAGATATTCCCGTGACCTGTAATCCTTATTCTTACGGCGTACCAGCATTTTGGCTTTTTGCAACTGTTCGTATTATACGGTTAAATACCAACACTTCCTTTTCTCTCAAACCCTGATGCTGTCGTGAATATCCACCCCGAAAATTACCTCAGTTAAGCCACGCTTATCATTCACACCCTCAAAATCCCAATTTTACCCCCATTGATAAGTTTGGCAAATATCCATACTTCTCTATACACCAGTCTGTACAAGGCTTGAGGGTTACTCCCTATAGTGGCGACTTTTAGCTGATTTTTAGCACTCCCTTTGGTTTAACTGCGGTGAAGCATTCTTCCACAAAGAGCGAATGCTTCCATAAGTGGGGCATTGATATCAGAGTTGATATCATTTTTGGCAGAAGGAGGGCGATCGCAAACTCAAGCTACATTTTTGAGTGGAGTCAGGAATCATCGTGCCAAAACGGGTTTTTTGTACGCTAAGGAATATGCTCATTCTGCCAAACGCTTACTGTGCTTGGTTTATGGCATAAGCTTCATTGATTTTTTTGATTAATGGCTCTGAATCAGGCTTTAACACCAACTTGCCCATAAACGATGGTTGGGCGCTGTATCTCTGGTACGGTGTAATCAGCCTTTCAGACTTTTTAATGTCAAAACTTGCCCCAAAATGGTTATTTTTGGCAATGATCAACACCGCTATTAACTGTAAGTTGATTACTGGCGGTACTTTTCCCACATCTCATTGAGATCGTTACGCATTTGTTTCCAAACCCATGATGGAATTAGTGGAGCAGATGCACGAGCAATATGATATTCTTGCACTACTTTAATTGCTTCAATATCATCAAACGTTTGTAATTTTATTAAATTCTCAATTTTCTCTTCTATTTGACCTGCTTTTCTGCTAAAGCCGTAGTAACCCACAACAAAGCGGAATAGCCCAAGAGAAAAAACTAACATGAGGGATGATGTAACAACACGCCCAATATTAGTCAAGGTGTTAGAACCAGCAATAGTTTGGACACTTAAAACCAACACACCAAATAAAACTGCTATGAGAATGCAGGTGGCAGCAAAGCAATATTGTCCCATTCTTTCTGATAAATGTTTACTCCACCATGCTGATTCTTGTATATTCTCGATAGCTCTTTTAGCACCTATTCCTTCTCTACTAGCAAAATATTCCTCACCAAGCATTTCATTAGGAGCTAGTCTATAAAGGTTAGTTGGGCTTCGCATTAGAAGGTCAGACATTTCTGCTTTTGACATTGCCCATCCAAAAGATTTCCAGTAATCGAGTTTTCTAAGTAATGCCTCAGATGTTCCTTTAATCATGTCTGAACGCCATGCAAATAAATCTGAAGTAATAGAAATTATAGTGATTATAAAAGGGGCATATCCAGGGATAATTGGCAAAAATATAGTTAATGTACCGAATAAGAAAACTAGTATCTTAGATAAAATAGCAGCTATCATCCACCTTTTTGCTAACTCAAAATAAGCTTGGCTAAGTGTACGAGGGTCATATCTTAAACTATTTGGTTGATTAGCCATAGGAAGGAAACTCTAAGCCAAAAACACGTTGCCACCAATAAATAGCCTCATCATGTTTTGATTGGGCTTCATACATTAGAGCATATCCAGCCCATGTTGATGCTTCAGACATCGCTTTTATGACTTTTTCTTTTGTACTTGAGTCAACACTAGCATCTAAGTTAGGCCCTAACCCTTTGGGATCTGGGCATGATGTTCTAAGATAATAGGCACAATTGTCAAAAAAGTATTTGACTGCCTGGGGAAAATCATTAATTTGTGGAGCAGATTGAAACACTTTAATAACTAATGTTTCAAAATAATAAGAAGATAAACGAGGCTTGTGGGTTCTAAAGTTCCAATACTTCAACAACCTGATTGTTGGTAGAAACTTATTAGGATGTTTTACGCTAACGTCAGTTATATTCTTAGAGTCAATTCTTGGGTCAGTCCGTATCCAATTACCAAGACCATCAGGTATCAGATAGTAAACTATTTTACCAAACCCATTTTCCACAGGAACAGCAGGGACAATATCAAATACCCAAGGATAAGATTTAAGATTAAGTGTCACTGCTTGCATAGTTTTTTTAATTTCTGCCTGTTTGTAGTTGCTGACAGATGATAGATAAATCTTGATCCGATTTAATACCTTTGTTGAATTCACATAACCGTATTCATTAGCAAATGTAAATAATGGAGAAAGTCTATCAGTGACTCCTAGCCAATGGATAAAAGATGAACTTGGTGATTGAACTTCTCTTGTACCTTGTCCTTTTAAAATAATTAAAGTATCTATATCATTAAGGGGTTTAATTTTAGCTTTTCTAGCAAATGAGCCAAAAGAAAGATAGTCACCAGATAATCTTGGAAATTCACTGTTATTTCTGGCAAGTATGTTCAGTTGTTCAAATAGGTAATTACGACTTGCTCTCGCTTTTTTAGTAATATCTGGATCTAAATCAACTGTATCTTTACGAAATTTGTCAAATGCTCCCCAAACAGTGTATGGCATTTTTACTCCTAATTAACTTCGCCGTCCCCGTCAAAACACGGCTAGCGTTCGCACCCAATGCCAGTTTTCAAGAAGAGATGCTCAAAAGCGGCATGGCTTATTATCGCAAGTCTGCGGCGAACTGTCCAAATCATTTGGCATTTGAAAAAGCTGAAAAGTTGGCGATCGCCCAAGACGTAACCTCGTGATATCCCGACGAACTGGGAGACGCTTCGCTTAGAGCGGGTGGTGTGGGGAATGTAAATCAAAAAATACATTGCGGGTTTTGGAGCTATGCCGGAACAAAGCCACTCATCAGACAGACAGGATCATCGCCCGGCATACACTCCAAAACCCCCTCTTTCATTAGGACTAGCCCCGACCGAGCAGTATTGAGTGTGCAACATCAGCGCCAAAAACGCTTGTAAACAAGAACTCTTAACTTTACAGCGTCTACGCGTTTACATCTGTAGACATGAGAGATTCGGGTGCGAGTCAAAGATAAGAATCCACAAGTTTCCCCTGAGTTGACCACTTCTCATCTAGAAGGCGACAAGCGACATAAACAACATTTTGAGGATTGCGCTTGTGTCTTCCATTCGTACCCCAGGAACGAACAGTATAATCACCTTGATAACCTAAAACAAGTGCTAGCTCGTCGTAAGTTAACTGCCACTTTTTCTTAAATTCTATTGGGTGCATAGTATTCACCTATTTCAAGTAATTAATTAGCAGAGACGCAAAGAGAAATTATCAAAGGTAAGAATCTATAACTTTCCCCTCAGATGACCATTTTTCATCTAGAAGGCGACAAGCAACATAAGCAACTTTTTGAGGGTTGCGCCTGTGCCCTCCATTTATCCCCCAGCAACGGACAGTGAAATCATTTTCGTAACCTAAGACAAGTGCTAGCTCGTTGTAAGTTAATTGCCACTTTTTCTTAAATTCTATTGGGTGCATAAATGTAAATTCCTCACTATTTTTAATCGACAAAGTTTTTAGGTTTTGTGACTGACGAGAAATATTTATCTAACGAGCGCTAATAAATCTGAGCAAGCTATCAGGATAAAACCAGTCTGGAACTGTGACGCGCTTCGATTCAATTAGATTTCCGTCGTCATCATAAAGACCACTGATCTCAGCATGATTTAGAGGTACGCGACCGTTCTTTGACTTGCGCTTTATTTGGATAGTTTCGCTTTGCCTTAAATCATTAAAGCCCTCAGCATTACCAGAAGCGGCATTAGTAAAAGCATGAGAAATACAAACTAGATATTCGGCAGCCTTGCGAACGTCAGTAAGTGAATGTCTCACAAATTTTTTGACTGATTCTTTACAATCATCTTGCAGAGAAAGCTGTGTTAATTCATCCCAAAGTGTTTGAATAGGGGTGTCGTTTTCTGTGCGGTCACTCCAACGTTGAACAGCTTCATCCATTGCCTCACCAATAGCTAAATAATCGTTACGTTCGCCGATTAATTCTGGCTCTAAAGGTATCAACAACTTCCAAGCTTTGGCTCTGTTCTTATGTCCATGAGCGTCAACGATTGATGTAATATTCCAATCAAAAATCGCCTTCCTAGACATAATAATTGATGCCGCAAAACTGCTTTTACCACTACCTTGACCCCCTAGCACCCAAACTGGTTTTGTTGATTCGATGACATCCCATAGCCAGCCGCCCTCATGATTTTTCAATAGTTGAACTAATTCTTGGGCGGTCGTTCCTTGTGGAGCCGATACTTTTTCACTACTGGGATTGATGTTTTCTGCGTCCGCTTTACGCTTATCTCTTCTGTTTTCAGCGATGGATTTGTCAGCTACGGAGTCAGCGACCGCGAACTGTTTTTTAGTATTATCAAACTGTAAATCTTCAAGCTCTGACTGACGCTGATACTGTTGCTGCAATTCCTCAAGAGAGATATAGCGTTCTTGCACTAACAGATTATCAGCGCGTCTGTCGATGTCCTTCTTATGCTTATCTTCAATCCGTGCTGATTCATGTGACTGCAAATCACGCTCAGTCCTAGTAATTAAACCTTGGCGCTTAATAGCTGTCTTAAAATATTCCAGACGTTGAAAACTTGACTCGTTATCAATCTCATCTTTTGCAGCCCAGCAGTAATAACCCATCCAGACAAAAGCGGGTGCGACTAATAACCACAGGCTAGGATTCTCTGATGGAGCCAAATCGTTAGTAATGAAAGCACCGTCAGGGAGAGATACAACATCATTAAACTGTCGTGACTTCCATACTTCTGTAAGCAATCTGTACTTGAAACGACAGTATTTGTTATCAAGCGCCGATTGTGATTTTGCGGTTTTTTTATAGTACTTCCCAAATGTCCGTTTATTCGCGGTAGTAGGACAAAATCGCACTTCAGTAAACTGATAAGGGTGCGGTGTCTGCCCGTAATAATAAGCGCTGAAAAGCCCCAGAAGTAAAGCGGTAACAGCACCAATTTTCAGTAGGGATTGAGCCTTCATGACTTGGATTTGTGGATGCCGTAAACAACACCACCTGCCACTAATGCACCCACCAAAAACACAATAGTTTTGTCTGATTCTGGCAGACGGTTAAAGTCTTCTACAGTTGCTTTGATGTTGTCATAAGTCTTGTGTGAGTTCTGCATTGTGGTGTAAAAATCGCCGATGGCAGTCCACAAAATGAAACATCCGAATATTGTTTGAAAGAGAAATTTTATCGCCTTGTCCATGTCCGTAAAAACCCATCCTTCAGGAGACTTGTTTACGGTGAACTCCAATAAATCACGATTAACTATTTGATTAATTCCCAACACAATAGCGACCGCAGGCAGTAGCCCCGCCGAGCCTGTAGCTATTACTAAATACTTAGCCAAGCAATAGGAAGTAACACCCCAGCCGCAGGATTCAATACCTTTGAGAACAGCGCGACTGCGATTAAGCTTTTCAATTTCCTTGGTTTTGAATCTTCTAATAGCTTCTTGTTCATCCTGCGTAAACGCAGTATCAGGAAAGTCTTCGTAGAAGCGTGATTGTTCAGTGTCCCCGTCTTGCAATTCGGTGTCAAGTTCATCTAACATTGTTGTCATCACTAACTTTGATTTCCCCTACTGAGCGCTTACTTAGTAGGGGATTTAACTATGCTGATTACTCGAAAATCGTAGAAACAGCAGTACGGAACGCTTGGACTAACTTGTTAGTTGTGAATGACTTACGAGGTACTAAATCAAGGTCTGAACCTTCGCCATAAGTCAGTAGGTGTTTAGCTTTCTCCATCTCATAAGTCCTATCAGCGTCTAGCTGTGCCTTCACGGGTCGGGCTAACTGCGATTTAGCAGCCGCCAGATGGTCAACCTTACTCATGTGATAGTCGATGTAAGCCTTGAGCTTAACTAGGTCGATGCTTTCTCTGTAGCGCTGATTCTCTAGTGTGCGGTCGCTGGACAGCTTCAATCCGATTTCTGAGCGCTCATGACCGTACTTTAAATTTGCGATCGTCAAATCAGCAGATGTCTTATCAATGGCAATACCAGACGCACCAGCTTGCTTGTAAATCTCTGCAAGTCCTTTGTTGTACTCCTCAGTACCCTTGATGAACGCTGACAGGTTATCTGTGATGTAGGGCATGATGGTTAAGATGCGCTCACCCTCGTTGCCCATTTCCCCCACTTTGGTCAGCGCTGCATCATCGCCATTGATGCAACCCATGATTAAGCTATCAGCAACGCCTAATTTCTCAGCCCTTGCTTTCAGTTTTCTGCCGTACTTACTGACGATATTCTTGATATGTTTCACGTTTTTGACTCCTGTATGTGCAACATTCCGTCATAAACCATTGAGAGAGGGGAGCCGCGAGTGCAATTATCAACGGTATCCCCACAAGCCCAATCAACAAATGCTTGTAAGTGAGCTTGCCTCCTGCCTTAATCGATGATTCCGGCGAAAGATAACGCGAGGTCTGCAAACTGGCTTTTGTAGTCCAGGGCGGTCGCCTCCATCGCTTGCTTGATTTGGGTCAGTTCACTGCCAGCAACCGAGTCCATCTCTGCGAGTGTCTGCCTGATTTCGTCAGCTTTGCGTCGGATTTTGGATACTTCTTGATTTTTGAATTCTCTTGCAAAGTGGACGAGGGCGTTAAAAATCGCCTCGTTCAACTCTTTTCTGGATGCGAAGGTAGAAGCGATAGACACTGTAATCTGTTTCACATCCGCCGCTTTGAGTTCAATTCCCGCACCTTGTGCAATGTCTGCAACGAGGGCTTGCTTTTCCTGCTCAGTCAGCACAATCTGATTCTCTGACTCTTGCACGGTCAGCGCCCCTGTTTGAAGATCAGTCTCTTGCTGTTCTTCTTCTGCCTCTACTGTCAAGGTTTCTTCAATGGGTTCATCAGTTACAGATAATTGGCTTGTCGATTTGACTTTGAGATAGTCAACGGCTTGGCTCAATTGGTCTTTGGTGGGATTGTCAAGGTCATCGCACTCGACAGCGATCGCTGCCGTTGTGTAATCGTCCTTGGTAAATCCTTGATAACCTTGTTTGTACAAACGAGCGCGGACGTTATTAGTAAATTTGTCAGACATGATGATTGCTCCTTATTTGACTAGTGTTAAAACTTTTGTGTTTGTGGATTTCATCGGTTGCGAACGTTTGTTGATTGCCCATTTAGCAGCGACAAACGCAACAAGCGCTAAATCTTTGCAGTGGTAAATATTTTCAGCGCTGAAAGATAGTTCAGCACGTTCAAACCAGTAATAAGGAGTGCTACGCGGTACGTCGTCAAGATTGATTTTTAGATGCTCTGCAAGAAGCTTTAAGAACTCTCCCCCCTGATATTGAGCATCCATTTCATAGAAATGTCTGAATGCTTGCCAGCGTTCACTAAACCCCTCACCCCGACCTGTAAAGCTGCCGTAGCGCCGTTTAAATCCGGCGAATGTCTCAACTATCTTGTTCGCGTCACTACTCAGTACGCTGAAATTAAAATGCTGTTTCAAAGTAGCCACCACTCGATACCAAGTGATATCAGCAATCTCTTTTCCTAACTCACGCTCGTAAATTTGTTTTAGCTGATGATACTTAGCGATATACTGTTTCGTTGCCACATTAACCCCTAGCTATTACTTAGGTGTGTATAAAATCGATGCGTATTCCGAATGCGTCCAAGGTTTTTGATGTATGCAATTAGCTGAAAAGGGGTATTTGGTACGACCCGCTAGCTGAAACCTATCAATAACTCTGAAAAATAACTCTGAAAAATTTCAAAGTATGTTTTTTCGTCGGCTATAATCACGCAATAACAAGCCTTGCCAGAGTTTCTGATATATTGACAAAATTCCTTTTACCCCCGTAAAAGCGCCCCTTTTCGACTAGTTGACGCGCTTGTAACTTTGCTTTTGAACGTTTTGCGCGGTGGTAGATGTTACCAAGGGTTAGAACAAACTCAGCTGTATTGAGTTGTGATTTATCTCTGCTGTGTGCTGTTTATATAAGCTCGGCACTTCGTAGCAGCGCCTTAGCACTTTGTCACGATTGAGCTTTAAGTCAGCACTTTTAGACTGACGCGGTAAAGGACGGAAATAATATTGTGTGTGGTTGATACTGTCACTGCTTGTTAAATATCTGTACAGGGTTCCATTAATCCAGTAAGTTTTGCTCTGGCTCAATAGCGTGACGCATCCTACAAGCTCTTTATCAATCATCATTTTTATCTCCCGCGACACACGCGCCCGTCAAGCTTGCACCCAAGAAGACTGCTATAGAGGCGATGGCGCTTCCTTCAAAAATTTTGGCGTTGTAGATCCATGTGGGTTGATATTGGTCGCCTCTACTTTCCTCAATGCGGTCAACGCCGTGACAAAAGATAGTACCAACAACCATAAAGCTAGTAGTTAGTAAGCTCAAAATTGCTACTTCTGATGCTGCATCGAGTATGAATGAGTTAATCTTTTTACGCCAATTCTTCACACGGCGAATGTGCATTACTGGCTTTTGTTCTAGATATGAATGCCACTCTTGATCAGTAAAATTCGTGGGCTTGTAATCATAGGATTCGTGTTCATAAAGTAATTCGCCTACTGCTTGGATTGCGTCGCCTAGCATCACATCTGGGGAGTATTCCAATTGGCTGAATTCCTCAGAATCTCGAATTTCTCTGAGCCAGCGATCTATTGCTTCTAACCTTCGTAATTGATTTTGGTGGAGCATAAATCCTTATCCTTCTTTTTGTTTATTTCTGTGGACTTTGAATTGCTTACAAGCCCACTCAAAGCTGTAGTTGAGAGTGTCTGCAACCGCTTCCCATTCCTCAAGATTCATTGCTTGCAGGATGCTTGCGTCTACAGTCTGTGTCCATCTTTTGAAAGCGACAGTTGCCCAAGTTCCATTGATTTCTGAGATTTGCCACCAAACTGAAAAAGGCAACTTTTTAATATCGATATCCATAGTTGGTCTATGTAGTTTTCAAGGTTCAAACACGCACAATTCCCGCGACCGCAGATATAGAGCGGACGCTATGCAGATAACCTGTGTTCGTAGCTAAATAATCGTGTTCGCCTGAGTTATTGACGCATCAATAACCCAGGCACTATGATATTAGTACAGGATGAGTTGTAATGTCAAGATAGCTGACCATAAAAAGCTAGCCGACAATTGCAAGCTTAACTGGCATAGTGTTAAATGGGAGTCTGATAATACCAGACACGTTGCCATGCCAGTTCGTAACACTGTGAGGAGGTTTATTGAAGAAAAGCTCAAAATCACACGCTATCAATTTATGAAAGAGACGGGACTATCAAAAACCACAGTGTACGCGCTGTGCGACAATTCTGAGCAAATACCCAATGGAATGGCACTTAACAAAATCTGTGACTGTTATAAAGTCCAGCCCTGTGAGTTATTGGAATGGAGCGAGGATTAAGCGATTGCGTACAAAAAAAAAGGAGGTAATTTGACCCAAGAAAAACAGCCAAGCGACGGTATAAAGCGCTCCAAGGGCAAATTTGACCCATTAAAAGAAACTAGGCAATGGTCAGCCGCAGTATCGGAGGAACGCTGTAAAAGAATAGCCAGGAACACTTTTAAGCGGTTGGTCGAAATCATCGACACAGAAGACGAACCTCTACCAATTGTTTGTATTTTTGAGGACTACCCAGATGACTGAGACAGCAACCCAAATACCACTAACTGCATTACTCCCCATGCTGACAGCTATCAGCGAACGGGACTATCCACGTTTTAAAGAGCTTGAGATTGATTTTGCTTCTATTCACGGTGTAGAGGTGTGGGAGGATGTTTTTAATTTTCGTCTCAAGCCAGCACTGGATAAGGACTCTGACCGTTGGCTGTTAATTCAAAAATGTAGCAAGGGCTTCACAGTAAAGGATGTAGCTTGATGATGGGAATTGCCATACACCCATTAGGAAAACAGGTTCACAAATGACGAAACCCGCTCGACCGGGAAGTTAAGCGGGTTCCATCATTTCTAGATTTATCACGGGTAACTCCGAACAAAAAGTTTAAGAGGCTTTTTCGGAACCGCGATCGCAGCTCTATGATAACTAGTTCTGCGGTCGTGTTGCAATAAGGAGTTACCCGGATTTTAAAAAATTCGAGGTAATACAAGTGCATACTACACAAATCAATCCAACGACCGCAGAGCGTCTAATTTCCGGCTTACAGCAAATTCCTGGTAACTGGGCCTTAACTCCTGTTACAGACAATAAGCGCCCTTATCGTCAAGACTGGCAACAAGAAACAGCACTAAATAGGCAAACGCTGATTAAAGAACTGCAATCAGAGAGAGCCTTTGGTTACGGCATCCGCACTGGAGTTGTATCAGGCGGAATTTTAGCAATTGATGCCGATGGCCACGCAGCAGAGGCACTACTACAAAAGCTTTCTGATGGCGACTTACCCGACACAGTAATTTTTAGCTCTGGCAAAGCTGGACGTAGACAATTACTTTACTTTGTAACACAGGATTACTGGCAACTAGTAAAAACTGTCAAGCTTAAAACTGGAGTTAAGGACGATGACGGTAAAGAACAGTTACTAGAATTTCGCTGGAACGGGCTGCAAAGCGTACTACCGCCATCAGTACACCCCCAAACTGGTAGTTATCATTGGGTGCGATCGCCGCAAGATGTTGAAGTTGCAAACTGTCCAAACTGGGTGATTGAGTTGATGCTGAATCAGCAACAGCCCGTAGCAGTTCCACAGCCCCAAACTAAGCCAGTGCAAACTACAGTCAGCACTCGCCCAAATTTATCCATATTTCTTGGACGTGAGGACAGAGATTTAGTAGAGCATGGCACTGGTGACGGCTCCCGGAATGACGCAGCACAAAAACTCAGCCTTAATTTAATCGCTACTGCCCGTCGCCTCCAAGAATTGGGCATTGACTACGACGGCGACCCACGCGCCCTTTATGACCAGTTCTGCTATCATTGCACCCCACCCCTTGGCTCCGATGTTCGTGGTGAATCTGAGGGCTGGTGGAAAAACGCAGACACACACGCCAAGCAACCATCTTTGGATGACGAAAAGCTACAAGGATGCTACACCGCTTGGTTAAACAAGCAAAAAGGGACACATAGCCAAAAGCGGTTAACCGTACAAAAGTCTATTGTCAGTACTGACAATAGCTTATTGTCAGTGCCACCACTGACAATAGAAAGGATTACAAGACAAGATTCTCAGTCTATTGTCAGTGTTGTCAGTGGCATCTTAGCCTCTAATTTAGATGACATAGAAGAGAGTTTTAAATTAGACTTACTCTGTACGGAATTAGGAATTAACCAAAAGCTTTTTGACCGCATTGTTGCTAGGGAGCGTGTCAAACTGGATGAGGTTCTGCCAGAAGATGAAATGCGGCTCAAGTCGCTCATCGAGTGGCGAAATAATAAAATTGACTGGGATGCTATCTTACCCGCCCCTCTAGCCCGTGATTTAACCCATGACGCGGACGTTTTGAATGTTGATCCTGTTGTAATCTGGCAGCCCTTAATCAGCGCTGTTGCCTCCTTAGCAGGCACGACAATTAATCTGGATATGCAATCTCATAAAATCCCCTCTGTACTGTGGACTGTGACAGTTTTAGAGTCCGGTGGCGGAAAAAGCCGCGCAGACAGCTTGGTTGTAGCCCCATTGCGTAAAATGCAAGCGGAAGCTATGCAGCGCTACAAAGATGCTGATAATGATTACAAACGGGCGCTAAAACAGTGGGAGAAAGGGGGCGGTGAAGGGGATGAGCCAGAACCACCCGCTTTAAGGAAATATCTGTTTGAAGTCGCAACCATTCAAGCTGTGTTAAAGCGCTCTGCTGAAAACGCCGACAATGGGGCGCTGTGGGCAAGAGATGAAATAGCGGGGCTGTTTAATTCCTTGGGGCAATTCTCCAAGGGTGAGGATGAAAGCTTGCAGATTTTGTTAAAACTTTGGGATGCAGCCGCCCTTTGTGTAGATCGGACATCTTTAACTGACAGTTATTTTGCAGAACGTACAGCCGTTTCTGTGACGGGTGGTATTCAACCCGGTGTATTTCGCAAAATCTTCAAAGACGCTGACGACAATAACGGGTTGCAAGCGAGAATGTTGTTTGCAGTTCCCCAGCGTCGTAAACAACGATACATAGAAGGCTTTTGTCAACTTAGTGATCGCTTGCCCCTACTTTACAAGTGGCTAGAGCAATTACCAGAAATCAACGTTAAAATCAGTCCCCAGGCTAAAGCATATTACAAAAAGCTAGTCGAGGTAATTGGCGACCAAATAGAACAAACGACACACGCCGCCATCCGTAATTGGATGTCGAAACTAACAACCCAGGTTTTGAGAATTGCGTTGAATCTGCACCTGATTGAGTGTTTTTACTCACCCAATAGCCGAGATATTACAACGCTGCAAAAAGACACCCTAGAACGCGCTGTCAAGCTTGCCCAATACTATCGCAGTGCTTTTCACGTTTTGCAAGAGAAAGTGAGCAATAGTGATGAAATTAGCTCAATTCTGTTGCAAATTTATGACCGTGCTTCCCAAACATCAGACGGCGTTTCTGTCCGTGACATTTATCGGCCATTGGATAGCATCAAGTCACGAGCCAAGGCCGCAGGCAGAGAACCCAGTGCCTACACTCATGATTTATTTCTCAAACTGGAACAAATGGGTTATGGAGAAATTGTACGTAAAGGTCGCTCTGTAAGATTTGTGGCATCAAAAATTGAATCTGGTGAAAAACCCTTTTCAACCACTGACAACACTGACAATGAAGGAAAATACATCTCTAAAGCTCTTTTTAACGAGGATTTTAATGTCAGTGATAGCCACTGCCAATCACTGACTGTCAGTACTGACAATAGCGTTTTGTATGCAGATTACGGGCAAGGCTATGTCATGGATAAGACTGAAATCCCGCCGCCGGATGATTCAATTCCCCAGATGCCAATTGAAGTTGTTGACCCAGTATTAGCCGAGCCTCAAGAGGTCAAAACTAATGCAACCACAGCAGAAATTACCAAGGGTGCAAGGGTGCGGGTTCACTGTCCTGGCAGCAAGCGGCATGGTTTAGAGGGGATTGTAACTAGGTTTGTCTATGAACAGGGCTTGCTCAAAGCGATCGTCAAACTAGAAAATATTGAAACCAGCTTAAGAATCTGGGAATGCTTTGTGCCAGGGAATGAGGGGATGAGACTGGAGTTAGTTGAATGATCACTTGAACTATGCTGATTCAGCAACACGAGTGTTGCTATATCAAACTTTGGATATAAAAGCCTGACTCTCAAAGCCTCTTGAGAGCCAATTAGCCGCATCCCTGTTGCGCGATAATGGTTCAATACAGATTCCATGAAACACTGACTGACGAAATAATTTTTAAATGGATGCCTGTATTGCTCATTGGCGTTAAGGTAGCCCAACAGTTGATATTACTTTGGGATTTCATTTGGGAATACTAAGGCTAAATAAAGTTAAGTATTTTCTTATGAGTAACAGCTTGGCTATGTTTACTCCTTCAAGTTACTAGTTGGGATTTGAAATTTTGTAATAAGCTAGTCATGCAACATGGAACAAGAGCATATCTATTTATCAATTCCTTTTGAATCATTCATTGCAGCCATTCAGTGTTTGGATCTCAATCAGTTACTCAGGGCTAGAGAGAGTGTCAACGGGAGCAATGCGGTTTTGTCAGATCCAGTAAAAAACAAGCGATGCCTTCGGCGGGCTACGCCTACGCAAAAATCAAATCTAAGTATGAGGTAATTTATTTACTAAATATACGCTCATAGCCACGTGAATTCATCTTGATGAGATATCTCAAAAAGATTACTAGCAAGGTATTTGACGATTATTAACAAAAATATCTACAATTAGCCTTTTATACTTAGTGTTAATTAAACCAAATAACAAGTTGAAAGTAGAGCTAAGGTATAAAATTTATCAAGCAGTTTCTGGTTTGATAAAGGAATTAAAGATGGAAGCACAAAAATTATCCCAACTTTTAGCTATCCATTGACAACGCAGATGTAACATAATTTCTGCATTTTCTTTCAACCAAAATTTACTGTTACCCTTGATTCTTAAATTGACAACTTGGCGGATTAAACTCTCAATTGCACCGCTACCAATAGGTAATTTTTTCTGTATTGCTTTATCGTAATTTAAACGTCCTTTACGATAAGCATCTAAAATATAATTTCGCTTAACTACTATAATTTTACACCGCTCTCCAGTAGCTACAGCAATTAACTCATCCATCTGGCTAATTAAGGATTTAGCTTTACCTTTTTTTAAACTCTTTCTAACTTTTACAAACCATTCCTTAGACTGTGCTTCTTCATTAAAAGCCGCGTCTGCAAATACTTTTAAATTTTCCGTAACATGATAAAAATCGAAAATCGAATAGCTGATAAGTTTCAACTGGGCATCCTAATCTTGCCAAAAGCGGGGGAATATGTATCCAGATCCACTCCGCTCCATCCCCGATTAATAAGACTTGTTTTGCTTGACTAATTCCCAAGTCAACTAAATACGCTTCTAAAATCTCCAAAAGTGCTTTATATCCTTCATAAGTGCCATCATTCGTAATAGGAATTTCAGAACTATTTATTTTTTTACCTTGCTCATCAACAACATAAATTGTGAATAACTTTGGCTCAACCCATTTGCCGATAAACCCGTGTCGCTTGGTTTTGGAACTTTTTCTCCCCTTTTTATTAATTCGGATTCTACTCCGACCACCATCTACAGCGATGACAACTCTTTGACCTTTAAGAATATTACCTTCAGCTAAATTCCCTAATTGGCGATTTAAGATTTTAGATTGACGTAAGTTGATCCCAATCTGACCGAATTTATATGTTAAACGTTCAATTCGTTTTAAACTAAGTTTAATTCCCCAACCCGTCAAAGTTGTACAGGCGGCTTCAAATGAGCTAGTGATTGCACCGTATTGGGCAACTGTTGTCCATACTAATGGGGTTAAGCCGTCTGACATTCCCAACCACTTTAGTAAGGGGCATAATCCAACAATTGCAATTTTATTTGTGGTCTTATTTGTTGACTTTTTTCTTACCATGTATGGTAAGTTTAAAGTAACTAAAACGTTCCCAACTGTTAATATTTGCCGTTTTCTATAACCGTGCTTTTGCATCTTACTATCCCACCAGCCTCTTGTTTGAATCATAGCTGTTTGATTAGCTGATTCAGATTGTGAGAGAGTATACAACAAAATCGCAATACATTGACCAGCTAAAATAAGTGCAATTTCTCTAATTTCTCTTTCTCTTTCTTCAAGAATTTTCCCATTCCACTCCGTGATATTCGTCAATTCTAAACATTTTGTCACCTCGGAAGAAAAGTTTGATAATGATTTGCTCAAATCTAGAGTTGCACATATACTTTTTTCCATTAAGGTAGATAATCCCTGTCTCAAAATTATTGCTCAAAGGGAATCCTAGCCTTTTTTGGGTCAAAAAAGAGAGTCTTCCAACTTGTGACTCAAACTCATCTGTCCTTTTTAAGTGTTAATGCGGCTAAAGAATGTATAAGGTTGTTTTTATTACGGAGAAAATGATTTAGCGATCGCTTGTTTTTTACTGGATCTGACAAAACCGCATTGCTCCCCAGTGATAATCTACTCTTCATTTGAGAAGAGTAGATTATCACATTTTCATATTAGTGGGATAGGTTCATGGTTATTTCATAATTATTTTGACTAACTTGGTGCTAGTCTCATAATTACAAATGGCGACTACATATAGCCATTATCATCACTTACAAAAACTCAATCTTTTTATGTTTCCAACAAAAAAAATTCCATTTGTGCTTGCTGGAGCAGCATTGCTCTCCTTTGGTACAACTTTAAGTAATATTTCATCTGCTAATGCTGCAAGTTTAGTAAATAGTGCAGTTATCCATATTGGTGTAGATGATAATAGTCTTTTTGGGATCAATAACATCGTCAATTTTCTCCAAGGTGATGGACGTTTTTCATCAATTTCTAATATTGATGTGGATGCTAGTGGAGTCCCCACCCTTGCAACACTTAGCGGTTTTGAATCAGTTTTAGTCGTTACTGATAACCGTGTTGGTACGATTACTGGAGGAGGATTTGGTACACAATTAGGTAACATCCTTGATGATTATGTCATTGCTGGAGGACGCTTAGTATTAGGTGCATTTAGTGGAGATGCTGGCATCGGTATTGATGGTGATATTCTTAATCTTGCTCCTTACATACCACAATTTGGTAATGCTCCCGCTGGTAATTTGGACTTTAGCACCGCTAATTTAAGCAATCCAATTTTTAATGGTGTTAATAGTTTTACTTCTGATTTTGCCAGTATCGTTAACCTATCTGCAAATGGTATCTTGCTTGCTAGTTATGATTCTGGGACTGTTGGTGTTGCTACAGTAGCTAATAATTCAATCATATTTATCAATGCTTTTCCTGGTAACGAAAGTGACTTTAGTAATGGGAGTGATTTTGGAACTTTATTTGCCAATGCTTTAGCAGCGCAGCCAAGAGATGTTCCTGAACCAACTTCTATACTTGGTTTATTAGCCATGAGTGCTGTTGCGACAACTGGCCTAGGCAAATTTAAAAAGAAAAATCAAGTCTAGCCATAATCTGTAAAATTTATTAATTGCATTAAAAGTACAATACCTTAGCCAAAATAAGAGGATGAAGAGAGAGGGCTGATGTAGTAGAGTTATTGTCTCTCAGAACGACACCGCAAACACTACAAGCAGCCCATGCCCGATATCTTATCACTGTTACAATGCCTGCTACCGCAGATTAACGCGACAACCATGCGGCAATTTCACCAAATAATCCTGGCTATGTTAGCGATGAGCGGACGAGTCACAATGTTGGGGATCTCTCGGTGGGCAGGCACTGGTGGTAGTTATCGGACGATGTTGAGATTCTTTCATACAGTAATCCCTTGGGCAACGTTGTTTTGGCTATTTTTCCGCAAGCATTTATTCCGTGCGAATGAGGTATATTTGCTTGCAGGAGATGAAGTTGTAGTGAGTAAATCAGGTAAAAAGACTTATGGGTTGGATAGATTCTTTTCCAGCCTAGCAAGTAAACCAATATTAGGGCTATCTTTCTTTACATTATCATTAGTAAGTGTTGAACGAAGGCACTCGTTCCCGATTCGGATAGAACAGGTAATCAAGAGCAATGTAGAAAAAAGTAGCCTATCATCAACCCCAGAGATAAAACCATTAGAGAAACGTAAGAGTGGAAGACCAAAAGGCAGTAAAAACAAGAATAAAACAGAGGTTATTCTCACATCTGAATTACTAAAAATTAAGAAGATGATTAATGAGTTAGTCTTGTTAATAGCTAACTTTATCCCTCTGACTTACTTAGTGTTAGACGGTCATTTTGGGAACAACAATGCCTTGCAGATGGCTCGTCAAGTTAAGTTAGATATAATTTCCAAGCTTCGCTACGATTCAGCACTATATATACCTTATCAAAATCCTAACCCTAATTGTCGCTCTCTACGCAAGTACGGAGATAAGCTGGACTATTGTAATATTCCTGAAAAATATTTGTGTAAAAGCACCATTGACGAGGAAATCAAAACTGATATTTATCAAGCTACTTTACTCCACAAGGAATTTGCCCAAGCGCTGAATATAGTTATTTTGGTTAAAACCAATCTTAAAACTAATGCTCGTAGGCATCTCCCATTTATTAGGGGTGGTCTGTGCCGAGTAGTCGAGAGTTGGTCAGCAGAGTTTTTCACTGATTCAGAAGGAGAGGCTCAATTTGTTGAAACTACCGAGACGGTCGAACCAATAAAAATGTGGCAAGTGTTTATAAATCTCGTAGGTTGAATGCAGACCCAGTTGTTTGAAATCTGTTTTTCAACAGCAAATTTTATCGTCGTCTTCGGTTTGGATCTGTCCCCAATTTTTTCTCAACCCGTTGAAGCTTGGCATTACTCCAATCAGTATTCTGCAAAATCTTCTGTAGAGACTCGGTAGTTTCAATAGGAGTAGGGATCGGAAAAATGTGTGAATAAAACCAAAATAGAATAAAAAATGAGATCGGAGAGACAAGCCAGATTCTAATAGCTCTAGTCCAACCTTTAACGACTGATTCCACGTCTTTTTGGTTCAATAGAGATATTCCCGTCTGAATCTCGTTCAATTGTTCTTGTAACGGTTGGCTCAATGTCTCTGGTTGCTTGGGGGAGATATTGCTCAAATTCTCGGAGAGTTTGGTTAAGCTCGTCAATTGCTTGAGTTGTTGCTGCGACGTTAGATTTAATGCGCTCAAGGCTATCCCAAGCTGATTGCAACTGGTCGCTAGATTTTTGATATTCTCCGTGTGGTCGGCTTGAATCTTCAATTGCTCCGCCGTCAGTTGACTCCATTCGTTTAGCTCTACCTGTAAATTTTCAAATAATAATTTCCAATCCGAAGGTGCAGTTTCTGTCAGTTGCGCCAAATAACCAATGTACTGCACTAACCGAAATGCCGGGTCATCCTGTTTCATCCCAGAATCAAGCGCAAACCGCAAGACTTTCGCTTGAAACTCCGGCGGTTTTTCTGATAGCAATCTATCTAAATGTGATACTGCACTATTGCCATTACCATTACTCACAGCCATTACTCTAACCCCAACTGTACAGCCGCCTTAGAAAACTCAGTTTCAACCGCATCAATCCAGCCATAAACTCTCGATTGATTACTCAAACTAAAATCCTCATGCTCTAGCGCTTCTCTGAAAGTAAGATCCTTAGAGTCAACGAGGTCAAAAATATCGTCATATAACTCAGGCAATAACAGTTCAATCGCCCCTAATGCTTCAACAGCCTGCTTCATCTTAGAATTGTTGTAGCGAGTGAACTTGTGTTCATCACCCCAGTAGAGATTTTTCACCACCACATAATCAACCTTGTCGCCGCAGAAATCCACCAGACGTTTTAACTGCAACAGACTATCTTTGACGCGACCCAGCACCGACACCATAGTGATGCGATAACCCAAACGCTGGGCATTTTGAAACAGAAAAATATCCTTAGCCACTGATTCAAAATATTCTGCTGCCCCAGCAGGCAGATCCACAAGGGAAACTTGAGGAGAAAGACGCTTCAAATCATCCTGTAACGCATCAGCACCACCACGCTGATTTAGTTTGAGCGTTTGTACGCCAGGAGCGACTTTGTTGTAATGACGATAAAGCTGAGGATTAGACTGGTCACACTCATAAGCGATGCAGTTGATATTTCTGTGGCGGTAAATATCGAGCAGGATTCTAGCCATGACACTTTTACCAGTCCCGCCCTTATCGCCAGTCACCAACACCAAGCGCCCAAGAGTTTTTGGCTGTTCAGTTGGCAAGTCTTTCTGAACTTGGTCAGCTGATTGTTTAGGTTTGACTACCATCTACAAATCCTCATCAGAGATTATTTCAGGCACAAAAGCAAGGCGAGAGGGATTTTGATTCTCTAGAGCCTTAGCATTAGAGGTCTTTTTAGCCGTTTTAGGAGTTTTAGTAGTTGTTGATTTTGATGAAGCTGGTTTTGATTCTGGTTTTGATTCTGGTTCTGATTTTTGAACAGACTGATTAGTGCTTTGCTCAGAAGTCGAATCCTCACTAACTGCCGGCTCATCAATAACTTGTGTACTGGTATTCTCAAGACTTGGAGTAGTAACTGACTTTTTGCGTGTAGACCGACGAATATCGTTAAGTAAATAACGGATACGTTCAGGACTAATGTTGATGTCCAAAGGGGCTAAAGTTTTAGACACTTCCTCATAGGTATAGCCGAGACGAAGTACCCGTTCAATTTGACGGCGCATTTTTTTAATAGCTGCTCGTGCTGGGATATCATCTAATTCCTTAGCACCCAAAGCGCGTAGAGCATCAAGAGCGTCTGGAATCTTTGACTTAGGAATATTGTCTTTAGCCACAAGAGTAAAAATCAAACTAATGTTTATGTTTAAAACTTTACTTTAACAGAGAGCATCTATCTAAAGACAGGTAATTATCAATGCAACAAATAGTTAAGAGACAGCAACAGATATTAACGTAACTGGTTGAACAGTGATTACTAAGAACGTGTAAGATAACTCACGAACAGTTAATCAAAAATAAATCAGATAGTTCTCAGTAAAAATTATCCATACTGTAATTTCCGTCAACTCGTTAGTAATATCATCGTGGTGGTAGCCGCAGATTACGCACTTTGTCCCCACGCGGGTAGTTCCCCTAGTCCTTCTGCCTCCCCGAAAGACTGGTTAGGAGCAAGCCATGCCTAGCACTGCGTGCTGCCGTCGCTACGCTCGGCTCGGCAGGCTTGCCAAAGGGGGAAGTATCCCCACTTTGGAAACCCCCTCAAAAACTGCATCAACTCAAGTTTTACTTATGCCTAAAGCTTCTTCTCAATCACTTGTCCGCACCAAAATGTTGCAAGTGCGATTCAGCCCAATTGAATACGAGATGATTCGCTCCAAAGCGGAAGATACAAGCATGAGTTTGGCAGAATTAACAAGACGTTGTATATTACTGCGACCAATCCCACCACCACCGCCACGACTGGGCAGAGTTACACTAGACACATACCTGGAACTGTCGCGTATCGGCAACAACATCAACCAACTGGCTAAAGCTACCAATACCGCCATTAAAATGCAGTTGCCACCGCCAGCATCACCAGAACTTCTACAAGAACTCTTAGAACTGCTACGACACTGCCAACGAGAAATAGCCAATACCTTCATCGAAGAATCGGACGAGGAAACAGATGATTGGCAACCAGACTAAAGGGCGAGGATTCCGTGGACTGCTGAATTATTTGGAGTCTCAAAAAGATGCCAAACTCATTGGTGGTAACATGGGTGGCAATAACGCCCGCGCACTGGCCAGAGAATTCAAAATTTCCCGACAACTAAACCCAGAAGCTGACCGAGTAGTGTACCACGCATCATTATCACTACCAGACAACGAGCGACTAGACGAACCAACCTGGAACGAACTTGCTAACCGCTATCTCGAAGAGATGGGCTTTGACAGTAACCAGTACGTAGTCTACAGACACAGCAATACGGAACACGACCACATACATATCTGTGCTAGTCGCATCCGTTTAGATAACGGGAAGATTGTACATGATAGCTGGGATTACAAGCGTAGCGAAACCATTATTCGGCAGCTAGAACGAGATTACGGCTTGCAACAAACCCAGAGCAGCCATGAGAAATTATCGCGTAATCCCAGTATTGGACAACAAAAACGGTTAGAAAGAGAACATGATGAATATATCAACGGTGAGCGTCTTACACCACAAGAACGCCCTATTAAGCAACAACTCCAGGAACTAATCGACCGCGCCACAATAGACAAACTAACTATGCCCCAACTGGTTGAGCGATTGCAATTACAAGGTGTAGAAGTTCGTCACGGATTAACGCGCAACGGTAAAAGTAAGGGCATTTCGTACTCATGGAATGACCAGAAATTTAGCGGCACATCTTTGGGGCCTGCCTATACATTCCCAGGTTTACAAAAACATAAGGGGATTGACTACCAGCCCCAACGGGATGATGAGCGTATTGAGAATCTGTTAAATAATCCTAAACAGCAAGCAGTGGAGAGCCAAAGATTCATAAATACAATCTCTGACTTTATTGAACAGTCAGTAGTTGATGATGCCTTGGTTGAAACGTTGCCACAATTAACAGAACAACTATCTATTTATCGGCAACAACTCTTTCGAGCTAAAACTGCATTCAATGACTTTGAAACAGCGTTGACGACTGAGTTGCAATCCCACGCAGAGAAGAAAGCAATTTTGTCAATCTCTGATTATATTGAGCAATCAGCTATCGAGTCAGCTTTAACTGAAACAGTATTAGGATTAACAGAGCAACTTTCTCAATATCGGCAGCAACTCCTTGGAGCTAAAACTACATTCAATGACTTTGATGAAGCATTGACGGCTGAGTTGCAATCCCATGCAGATCAGAAAGCCATTTTATCAATCTTTGATTATATTGAGCAATCAACTATCGAGTCTGCTTTAACCCAAACAGTATTAGGATTAACAGAGCAACTGTCTCAATACAAAGAGCAACTAGTTCAAGATAAAACTACATTCAGTGACTTTGATGAAGCAGTTACGGCTGAGTTGCAATCCCATGCAGAGAAGAGAGCTATTTTATCAATCTCTGATTATATTGAGCAATCAACTATCGAGTCTGCTTTAACCCAAACAGTATTAGGATTAACAGAGCAACTGTCTCAATACAAAGAGCAACTAGTTCAAGATAAAACTACATTCAGTGACTTTGATGAAGCAGTTACGGCTGAGTTGCAATCCCATGCAGAGAAGAGAGCTATTTTATCAATCTCTGATTATATTGAGCAATCAACTATCGAGTCTGCTTTAACCCAAACAGTATTAGGATTAACA
>NZ_CP046715.1 GCF_009873495.1 Nostoc sp. ATCC 53789
TTGTTGCGGCTCGCAAACATAAACGCTCCGGCTTGCAAACAAGAAAATTGTTGGCTCACATTAATTGCAAATAAGATTACACTTCGGCTCACATTAATTGCAAATAAGATTACACTTCGGCTCACATTAATTGCAAATAAGATTACACTTCGGCTCACATTAATTGCAAACAGACTCATTATTATTTGCAACGGGCTTGCAATCATCCGACTTGGCTCAAATTAATTGCAAATAAGCCAGATGCAGATAAAGCGGTGGGTATGCTTGTCTGCAAGAGTATCGAGATGAAAAAGATTTAATGTACTAAATATGACCAATAATTAAAGTGGCAACCCCGCAGCTAGCATTTGCTCTTGTAATTCACGCGCACGAGTGGGATCAAGTTGTCCGCGAAACAGCGATTTAATTTCAGCCGGCTTGGCATTGAACTGTTCCGCCAAGCCCCTCACGTCATAGCCATGCCTTGTGAGAGTGGGTTCCAAATCGTCAATTTGCTTTGACAGAACTGACTCCACAATCACCGTAGTCACAGGTTTGACCGCGACTCGGTACGCCGCCTCCAAAGCTAGTGTCAAATGTTGCTCAATTTGTAGTGGTGTCAAGAGCCGCGTGGCAAGTAATTCAATAGCTTCCGCCTCCAATATTTCACCAATTGGAGTATCAGAGATAGTGCATTCAGATACTAGCCATTCAATATATTCTCGCTGATTGCCAACAATGCCTTCCAAGGAGAAGACTGTTGCTCGATAACCGATTTCTTCCATAGTCGGACGGCGCAGATCATTTTTCAGTTTGGGATGACCAGCCAGCACCACTGAAAGTGTGCCACCACCGTCTTCAACTACTTCGATTAAACGTTTGAGTCCCGTCAGGGTACTGTAATGAAGGTCATGAGCCTCATCAACAAACAGTGCTACTGACTTTTTACCTTTTCTAATCAGGTCGCGTAGTTCCCGTTCCCGTTTTTCACCGTCTTTAGGGATTTTAATTTCCTTATCTGTGGATAAATCGTAGAATAAAGCAGCAATAAGTGTTGGCAGTGTCGCCCGTTCTTTATCTACAGAAAGGGACTTCGAGACTAGAATCTTACCTTCTTTCTCCAAAACATCAAACAAGCGTCGTAAAGTAGTCGTCTTGCCACACCCAATAATTCCCGTTATGGCAATCAGTTTCCCTGAATGGATGGCAGCTTTAATGTCTTTGAACATTTGCTTTTGATGGTCTGTTTCGTAGTAACCAGCCTTGGGAAATTCCTTGACCAAACGAAAGTGTTCCATTACTTCAGTGAGCATTTTGCTGCCCTCCTTTGTTCGAGTGGAAATACTGCCGTACTCGTTCAATAATCACTTTTTTATTCAAAGTCTCAGCTAGCAGCCCATCAATAAAGGCAATTTGTTCAGTGGATAATTTCGCCAAAGGTTTAGCGAGATAATCTGAAATCGCCAGTTTAGCGAATAATACAGTGGGATAAGTAAATTCTTGGAACGGGTCTGGGTCTTTAAAAGGTGTGACAGTTGGCTCAATTTCCTTGTACTTATCCACCAAAAATTGCAGATCCGCGTTTTTATCCAAGGCAGTTCGTGGCAAGCCCAGCTTAAGAGCTAAATCTGCAATCCGGTCTGCCCGTTCTTCGGTTTTAGTTTTCTTGTGTTTGCGATAGCGATGCAAGGGGATAGGCCCATCAACTGGGTAAAATGGGCCATAGCGTTGGTCGCCTTTCTCTACATATAATTCGTTATCAAAAAGACCCCACCACAGCACCACAGTTTCGCCTGCTAAGTCTGGGTTTACTTCATAAGCCACGCCCTCAACTGATACTCTGGCTGTTGCATCCACTTTCCTTCGTTGCGGTTCGCGGGCAAAAGTACAAAATCGTTCCCAACTACACATCTGCCTGATTCCGCTTTTTGGCAGATTTCGCAACCAATCCTCTAAGCGTGAGTGCGCTTCTGTACGGTGTTTTTGGTCGTTATAATTTAGCAGATACTGCCGTAGCCATAGGTTAGCCTCAACTTCGTTTTCTGGTTCGTGAAAATGATACAGAGTCTCATGGGCTTCTTTGACTGTCCGGAACGGTCTTTCCACTTTTCCTTTGGAGCGAGCCGTTACCCTTCTCCCATCTTTACCCGCAGGCAGATGGCTAGCAAGCTTGATTCCCAGGCAGTCCATCACATTTTGAAATACATGGCTTTTGGCAATTGGCCCGTTGTCCGTATAGATCATCTCAGGAATTCCCTGGAAGGGGCATCCATCCGAGGTGGAAGCCGTCATTGCATTAAATAGGAAGCGCAACGCTGCTGTTACATCCTCTCCATAAACACAATGGTATTCCTGGTAACACACACCACTGCGGTCATCAACGACACTATAAAGCATCAATAGCGGATTCCCTTTACCCGTTTCCACCCATAAGGGCTGCTTTACGTGTTTTAAATCGGACGGGCTAAGGTCGAAATGCCAACATTCATTACTGTGAGTTGCTTGAAAACGTACCGCAGGCGGTTGACGAGTCATTGTGAGATGGTCGTAGCCCCATGTTTTCAAATAACGGTTGACAGTGGCTTTAGTTAACAACCCCTTGGGTGGTTTGATAAAACCTTGTGGGGTGTTCATCCCGAAATCTTCTAAAAGTTCAATCGCCCGTGCAGTGGAGACGTGCCGCCCTTTCTTGTTGCAAGTGCGGATTTTCGTTGCTGCAATGACTTCACAGTAAAGTTCCATTTCCGCCTGTGATAGCTTTCGAGGTGTCCCGCTATCTGAACGGTTGATCGATTTGGGGCGTGATGAGTTACGCAAAGCACGATATAGAGTATCAATAGACACTCCATACAATGAAGCTGTTTCTTCCATGAGTTGCCGACGTTCTTGGCAACGGCTTGGTAACATATCAAGTCGATGACGCAAGTTGGTTAAAGCTTCTGCTGGAATTTTCTTGCGGATCATGCTCGCCTGTATGTTCGCCTCATGTACTGTCCTTATCTTTAAGTTTGTAGCAGAAAACTGACCACAGAAATTACATTCTGTTGCCAGTTAGGTGAAAAAGTATAACAATTTGAGATAGATTAGCTTCAAATGAGGCTTGAAAACTCACCACAGAAATTTTTGAAGGAAGTTTGGTGCTGTGGATACACTTTACTTATCTGAAGCCGAAGCACTACTCATAGAGTATGAGGCGTTCCTAAAAGGTAAAACGCATAGCACTATTGATGCCTATATGCGTATCATTAGGCAGCTTCTTCTTTGGATTGTAGAACATCCTGGGAGTGGAGGAGATTTTCAACCCGAACAGTTGACCAAAACGGCGATGGAAATTTATCTCGCCTATCTAGATACGTCAGGTTACAGCATTGCTCACCAAGCACGGGTTAAATCTGCTGTCAGTGGTTTTGCCCGTTGGCTCATTGAGGAGAAGGGAATTTTACGTCGCAACCCCACCAGAGGATTAAACATTCCAGCCCAGCCACTTTTAGCCCCCAGACAATTGACTCCTGACCAACGTTATATTTTACGCAACCTGATCGAAAAAGATGGTCATCCACGTAGCATGGCTGTGTTTGCATTGGGGTACTGGGCTGGTTGTCGCGTGAGTGATGTTTCCTGGCTACGGATAGAGCATACCCATATTGGCCCCAAAGTTGGCTGGTTGCACGTTGGTTACAAGGGTGGTAAGGCGCGAGATATTGATCTAATTAACGCTGTCCGAAAACCAATGTATGAATATATTCATCACGGCGGGCGAGATACTGAGAGTGATTACACTTTTACCTCTCAGCGCAATGAGAGGCTGACCGAAGCCGGCATTCATCGCTGGTGGAAAAACATTAAAGCACAAGCAACTGTTTCTGAGTGGGAACTCATCCATGATGTAACTTTTCATGATCTGCGTCATGATTTCGCTCACCGAGCGCGTGAAGCAGGATGGACTTTGGAGGAGGTTGCTTATTATCTTGGTCATATCACCAAAAAGGGAACTCCAGCTATTCAAACCACGGTTCGGTACACTCAAAGTAGCCGACAGCAAGTGAAAGACAAGCTTGCATTACTCAAGGGATAAAGGAGAGATAGCAACGCCCAAAGGATTTTATATTGCTCTATCCAACAGTTGCTGAGCAGGCATTCGGCTTATTTGCAATTAATGTGAGCCAAGTCGGATGATTGCAAGCCCATTGCAAATAATAATGAGTCTGTTTGCAATTAATGTGAGCCGAAGTCCAATCTGATTTGCAACTAATGTGAGCCAAGAATTTTCTTGTTTGCAAGCCGGAGCGTTTATGTTTGCGAGCCGCAACACTTAATGAGTTAAGGCAAAAGATAAAGCAAAGTAGTCAACCAATAGATTTTTTTAGAGATAATCCCCCTCCGCAATGGAATCGTATTATATGGAAAAATCAAGTTTTATTGCTTCCTTTAGCTTTCACAACCGAAGAAATTAATCAAATTTATAAGTTATATAATGAATTCGACGATATTATCAAAAAATATTCAATTCTCCGTGAATTAATATCTGAATATAATGATATACCTGAGAAAATTCAAATGTCTATTGAAGATACGTTTTTACTAGATAATAAGATACAATTATCAGCAAAAATAAGAACTAAACTTATCGAGTTTTACAATACAATAGGAGAAATTCTTGATAGATATAAAAACCCTATTGTGTAGTCGATTTTATCTAATGTTATTTTCTTCTATTATCATGTCTAACTCTGCTAATGTCGCACAAGTTTTTAGCACATTTGTCAACCTAACAAAGGAACTCAAGCCGTTTGTAAAAACAGATGACTTGAGAATTGCATTTGATAGTGAAGGTCAGGTTTATCTTATTGGGGATGACTTTCAGGAGCAAATCCATGCCAATTTTTCATTGTGGCGTAAAGTTAGGAACGAAATAAGAATCTTGATTGCAAAACACCGTTCTCAGTATAAACCGGATGAAAAAACTAATCCTTAAATTCATGACCCGTATCATATCGATTTTGGTGTGATGCAGGGTTGAGTGATAGCGCTCAAGATAGGGTTAATCTGAGGCTGAATGCTTTGCAACAAGCTGGTTTGCCTCGATGTCGCCAAACTACACATTTACCGACATCGAAGTAGACAAGCGACAGAGGAATAATGTACTAAAGCTAAATTAACAACTTAGATTTAATTAAAATACAAAAGTTTATAAAATCTTGGAAACTAAGCAAATCATTCTTTTTATCTTCGATTCTTAATAATAATTGTTCTAAATAATACTGCTTTACAACCTCACCTGGTTTATTTTTAGAATAGATAATTTTTTTTGCTTTAAATAACTCTTTTAAATAATTTTCATGAAATTGAGCATGAGTATTAAAGTTATAATATTTACCCATTAATTCCGGGCAATTAGCAGAAATATCATAATAATGAATATAATCTAATAAGGGAGTACTTTGTGGCTGTCTTGAGTAAATTTTTCTATTACCTAAAAACCAAGTTTCAAAACAGCGATTTTGGATAATTACAATTAGCTGTATGTTTCCTAAATTAATATTTTGAAATTTTAAATAATCAATTACTTCCTGTTTTCTATAATCATACGAAACTTCATCGGCATCTAAACAAACTACTAAATAGTTATAATTACCATTTTCTTGTATATCTATGATAGCATTTGGAAGATGATGATGAATTATCGAAGGATAACCGTCCGCACTGAAAAGATAATAGTTGTTTTTAACAACTTCACAGTAATCATCAACTCGTTTTAGTTCTGGTAAAAGATAAGCAAGCCAAGCCGGATAGACTTTTCTCTCCGTACTTTTTCCTTCCACAAGAAAGTAGATATTCATTCTATTCAACACCCTCTTTATAAGCGTCAAGATTGATCAATTGCATGAAGGCTTCATGCTTAGATTTTCCCAGATTAAAATACTGAGAATCTTTGGCTTTAACTACGCCTCCTCGACGCGTCACAATCTTCCAATTGTCTATCCCAATTCTATTGATAATATAGGGATGATGACTGGTGATTATAAACTGCATTTTTTTATTTATCAAAAGTAAGTCAGTTAAAACATCAATACAATTAACACCTAGACTATTTTCAAATTCATCAATCAGAATTACTGTTCCTTCAGCAGATAAATAAAGTTCGCTAATATGCATTAATGTCCTAAACATCCCGGAAGAAATTCGGTTTTGACTAATCCAATTATTCACCCCCTTTTCTTTTAGTTGAACGAAAGGATACTCTGCTAATACTATAGGTAATTCTGCATATTCATTTGGAGCTAATTTTATATCTTCAACCTGAAGAAATATGTCTACAAAATGTTCTTTGATTTGATTGAATATTTCGGGAAAATAGTTAGAAACTAACGCTAGTTTAATTTGAGTTGGTAAGTCACTTTCCTTAAGAGAATCTAAAGACGAAGAGGAATATTTTTTTGCTAAAGGTGCATATCTAATAATATGAATTTCATTAATACTATTCGATTGATCATTATAAATTATTTTATTAAAACCTTTATATACTGGGGAAATATCTTCTTCTTCACTTAAGATGGCTATCGCACTTTGAAAAGGAGATAGCTTTGGTAATACTTGATCGTTAAATATAATTTGATTATTATCTCTCTCAATAATATTTTTACCGTTTATGGATAGAGATTCATTATTAATTTTAAATTCTGATTTTTCATTCTCATTATCATCTACAATTAAAGATACATTTGTTTTACTCTCAAATTCTCCAGTCCAATGATATTCTAAACCATTTTCAGTTGTAAAATGAATATCCCATTTAACTCCATTCAATGATTTTCCTTGGGCTATACTTTGTATATTAACAATCGATTTTAAAATTTGTGTTTTTCCAACACCAGATATCCCTACTAAAAGAGTTAAATTAGAAAAATCTATTGTCTCAAAGTTCCACTTTCTTTGAAAATCATAATAAGTTATTTGATTTATTTTCATATTTACAATTGTTCCCCTATTTCTTAAATTATTAATTTTAATATTAGTGTTCGTAATACGAACTTTAGCTAATTATTAACACAACTGGTTCAGAGTTTATACTGTGATGCTAAGTTAATTTACATACATATATACTCAGGCAATTATTTAAGTGCTATTTTTGATTTTTTGATTTGATATTCAATGGCTGACACGCTTACACCCCGAACCTCCTGCACCACAATGCTTTTAATCGTTGTGTGGCAGAAAAGCAGAAAATGTCAGCTTCGGTGAGCTTACCCCAAGATGTCACAAATCACCCCAATCAAAATTCAGGAACCGTCGAGCATTTAGCTTTGTATACTTTTCAGTGTGTTTGATATCGCGGTGTCCCAGAAAGTCTTGGATTTCTCTGGTGTTATACCCCTGATTTACCAGATAGTAACCGCAGGCATGGCGCATCATGTGACAGTGAACTTTGATATCAAGCCCAGCAGTTGCCGCCAGCCGCCCAAGCAGCTTTCGCACTGCATCAGTAGACATCACCTCACCGCGCTCGGAAACGAAAATATATTTGCTATCGGGCAACATCTCTCTGAGTTGTTTGAGCAATTCCAGTTCATCATCTCTCAAGGGATGCACCCCAGAATCACTGCCCTTTTCCCTGGTGATGAAAATCTGGCGTTCGCCCCACATCACTGCATCCCACCTTAAACCGCACTTAGCCCCTACAGCTTCCCCCACCCTCAGACCGTGGCGAAACATGAGCAACATCAGTGTATAATCACGGTGAGAATAACGAGCTTTGCGCTCAAGTGCGGCATCGAGCAGCGATCGCACTTCGCTTGGTGTAAGGTATTCTCTAGACCTGTAATACTTGTTAGGTAAACGGATTGGGGGTGGCGGCCTCATTTATTCTCGGTGGTAGTGTCCGGTTTAGGCGTTGTATTATGGACAGTCTACACCGCTACGATCCCTATTACTCCGTTGAGAGTCGCGCCACTGCATAGTTATTGCGAACTGTTATCATTTGTTCCAGACAGGAGCTTTTTCGAGTCGAGAAGAACGGGAGCTTGCCAAATTCACTAAAGCAACAGAAGCGTATTTTGCTGACACCATTCCTGTTGAGTAGCAATTAATCCTGAAAGGGGACGAAGAGGAGAATAAATACTGTCTCTTATCTCCTGACTCCTGACTCAGCACTCATCACTCTTCATTTGCTTGCTACCACAATCATTCTGCGGCTATCAAGCGCGAACGGTTCACCATCGTAACCATAGCCCTCTACTTCGCTGAAGCCCGTTTGCAGGAGCCAATCGCGGATTTCGGGAAAGGTAAAATTGCGAACAAAGTATTGACCGCGCCGCACTTGTCCATCACGAATGATAATCCGCTCGGTATGGGTACGATTGGTAAGCGCATCGTAGTGCGTGCGTGCGAGCATATAATTCCCCTCACGTTCAGTAATTAACTCAGGCGTAAATTCTTGCAAGACGCGGCTAAAATTCTGAATATCAATTAGCAATTTGCCACCCACTTTTAGAGCGCGATACGCTTGGGTTAAGACCGCTCTATTTTCATTGTCATCGAAGTAACCGAAGGCTGTGAAGCAGTTGATGATGCAGTTGAAGCGCTCGCTAAAGGGTAGGGAACGCATATCGCCTTGAAGATACTCTACCTTAACACCGTTGCTAGCCGCATCTTGATTTGCTTTTTCTAAGAAGAAAGCTGTTGCATCAAGTCCAGTCACATGATAACCACGAGCCCCTAGCTGATTAGCAATCCGTCCATGCCCACAAGCTAAGTCTAAAATACTCATCCCTGCTTGTAAATCTAGTAATCGGCAGATGAGGTCAACTTCGTGTTGAGTCCGTTCTAATGTCAACAACGTTTCATAAAAGTAAAGATAATCTTCCTCGAACACGCTGTTACCATCAAATATATTTGCAACCATTTTGAATCTGATTTAGAAAGTGAATTTTCAATATGAATGGGATGATACTTTTGAAGAGGATTTACTGAAGTTGCGAGCATCAGTTGTCAACCCATCCACAGAAGCGTCTACGGACAACTTTTTACTACAAAAAAGTGTCCATTGTTCTAAAAAATTTTACTATTATTACAGCAATTGTGGTCATCAACGTATCCGGGGCAGGCAGCTTTCGCTTCAACAAAACTTTGAAAAGGCCCAAAATAGTAGATGCAGTCAGGGCATTGGGTGGTAACTTCTGCCCAGTAATCGGGGTAGTGTTACGGAAGCTGTCACCAGGGGCAAAGTAATGAAGAAAGTACCGAATCTTATTGCGGAGTTGGAACTTAATCCAGTTTGATTTGGTTTTAGTGAATAAAAAAGCTTGAAAGGCACATAATTTTCGCTCCTTAGTTCCGACTCCAATTTAAATCGGAACTTTTTAGCAATGGTAAGCGATCGCTATCCTCAATCATCATAAAGACTGAAACGTTTGTAGCGTAGTAATTACAGGCTCGCTTGCCCCTGGTGACAGCTTCCGTAACTTTACCCCTAATCACTCTTCAGTCCTTGGATAAATCCTCGAAGCAAAAATTTGATTCTGTTAAACACAAAGGAAAAGGTGAGAAGAATAGTTGCTATTAAACAGCATGACTATTGCTGTGATAGCTATCCTCTGCCGAAAGGATGAGGATATATAAAGTCAAATCGCCAGATAAAATGCACTATGGCGACCCCTAAAAGTTGTGCCTGAATCTCGGTTAGTCCACACCTAGCTAATCGTTGTCCAATCGCTCTTAATACGGGCGGGTACACTATCGCGCTTTCCTCCCGCCTGGGTTAAGCTACGTCTACTCACTTTTCCCCTTTAAATAAGTAAAGCGAATAGATTGTATCAACTTTACAAAAGCGAGATAGTTGATGAAAAATTGTAAAGCATTGTAAAGTGTATTCACAGGCAAAAACGAAATTGCCTGATTCATAAATAACTAACCGCAATCATAAAACCATGACAGCAACCTTACAACAGCGCTCAAGCGCTAACGTATGGGATCAATTCTGTGAGTGGATTACCAGCACCAACAACCGCATCTACATCGGTTGGTTCGGCGTAGTAATGATCCCCACCTTGCTAGCGGCCACCGCTTGCTTCGTAATCGCTTTCATCGCCGCTCCTCCAGTAGACATCGATGGTATCCGTGAACCTGTAGCAGGTTCCTTGATCTACGGGAACAACATCATCTCTGGTGCAGTAGTACCTTCCTCCAACGCTATCGGCTTGCACTTCTACCCAATTTGGGAAGCAGCTTCCTTAGACGAGTGGTTGTACAACGGCGGCCCTTACCAATTGGTAATTTTCCACTTCCTGATTGGCGTATTCTGCTACTTGGGTCGTGAATGGGAACTATCCTACCGCTTAGGTATGCGTCCTTGGATTGCTATTGCATATTCTGCACCTGTTGCAGCAGCAACCGCAGTATTCTTGGTATACCCGATCGGACAAGGTTCATTCTCTGATGGTATGCCTTTGGGTATCTCAGGAACATTCAACTTCATGATCGTGTTCCAAGCAGAACACAACATCTTGATGCACCCCTTCCACCAACTAGGTGTAGCTGGTGTATTCGGCGGAAGTTTGTTCTCTGCAATGCACGGTTCATTAGTAACAAGTTCCTTAGTTCGTGAAACAACCGAAACCGAGTCACAAAACTACGGTTACAAATTCGGTCAAGAAGAAGAAACCTACAACATCGTTGCAGCTCACGGCTACTTCGGTCGTCTAATCTTCCAATACGCTTCTTTCAACAACAGCCGTTCACTGCACTTCTTCTTAGCAGCATGGCCTGTAATCGGCATCTGGTTCACTGCCTTGGGTGTAAGCACAATGGCGTTCAACTTGAACGGTTTCAACTTCAACCAATCAATCATTGACT
The DNA here is from genome assembly GCF_009873495.1 of Nostoc sp. ATCC 53789. Classification (GTDB taxonomy): domain Bacteria; phylum Cyanobacteriota; class Cyanobacteriia; order Cyanobacteriales; family Nostocaceae; genus Nostoc; species Nostoc muscorum_A. The sequence goes on from NZ_CP046715.1 coordinate 10,831, forward strand.
CTGAAGGTCGTGTGATTGCAACTTGGGCGGATGTAATCAACCGCGCTAACCTGGGTATGGAAGTAATGCACGAGCGTAACGCTCACAACTTCCCTCTAGATTTGGCTGCTGGTGATCTTGCTCCTGTAGCTCTTACCGCTCCTGCTATCAACGGTTAATTAGCAGTACCTCAAATAAAGTGAAAGGCGCTCTCCCAAAAGGGAGGGCGCTTTTTAGTGTCACTATTTGTCTGCTTCTCCCTCAACCAAAGGGGGTTTTTTTTTCAGGATTGGTTTAAGTGGAGGATTGCTACTACCAAGATTATGCTTTTTAGATGGTCGCTGCACTCTGGGTTTGGCCTTTTGTGCTGCAAGTTGCACTGTGGCTTTATCCTCCTTAGACGCTTTGAGATATCTGGGTGCAGAATCTTTAGGTAGCGCAGTCAGTGCAACAAAACCGAAGACATCACGCCCCGGCAGAAATTTCGCTTTGACTGTCACGAATGCGGCGCGTCCTTGCTCTTCTTTAGCCACCTTGGGATTAAATCTGAAGGGTCGGACGGGTGCATCCTTCCATAGCAAGGGTATATGACTAGCTTTCATGAATTTCACCTTGCGGGCAGGCTCCGACTGCTTAATAAATTCGAGTCTTTCATCAGAGAAATTTCGGAACACCGAGATACAGGGAGTAGAGCAGACAGGAATGAACTGCCATAATCCCGATAATTTAAACTCCAGGTCTTCTAACTCCCCTGAAACGGCATCTAGTTTTCGCCCTCTGTCAAAGCCCACTAACTGAAAAGCGATACGATGCGGTTGCTCTCTGCGTGGAAAGTGAATTGCCTTTGGATAAACAACCAAACGCTGATTATGGTTGCCAGTATTTTCTATTTCCTTCTTGAGAGCGTTTAATACACACCATTGTCGCTTCGAGTAGTAAAGTGGGTATTCATAGCTACCGATAGTAACAGTGCTTTGTCCATCAGTAGTAAAGTTGACCGACCCAGTAATTACCCCAACAGCTTGAAATATTGCTGCTGGCGATTCAATTTCTATTTCTGTTGACGTATCAACATTTACTTGCTCTCCATCCGATGGGTTTTCAACTGTCGGTACTGCTTGGGTTGACTCAGGCGAGGTAAATTCAGCAGATGCCATGATTATTGTTAATAGGGGAGAAATCGCGGTCTAATTCAATCTTAATTGTCTATCGAGTGTCTACATGACTGGCGGCATTGTCGATGCTGTTGGGGCGGGGCGTGAATGTCGGGAAATAAGATTATCACGGCATCCGAGTAAAACGAACGCACAAAAACTTGATCCCTAAAGCAACCCGCCAACTGCTTCGGTTTTAATAAGCGCAGGCATCGCACAGACTGGAAACGGAATCAGGCTCACGCTTTAGGTTTAAGTTGTTTAACAGCCTTGCGTTCAACAGGGGTCAATAATCCCCAAACAGCAGATTTAAATTCATCCGTCCATTCTTCTATGAGTTCATCAATCATTTGCCAGGACTCATCTACAATAGACTCCCGAATCAGTTCCGCATTGGCAATCACCCGATCTACTGAGGTGGTAGAACAGAGACTAGAACAGCTATCAGATGCTTGCTGTATAACTGTTTCAGTATTTTCTGGCTCAGTTTTGTTCCAGTCACTTTTCAAACTTTTATCTTTTTCTGGAGGTGGGGTGAAATTTTCTCCCCCACTACTGTCAAAATTTTCTAAAAGTTTTGGAGAATCACTAGAACAACTAGAACACTCAATCTCTAACTCTTGGGGAGCAATAGTTTCAGACTGTTCTAGTTGCTGTTCTAGTGGTGTTCCACTCTCTGTTCTAGTCTCTAGTTGTGGCTTAGTCCAGGGGTAAAGGAGTTTGCCAGCTATCCGTTTGCGTGAGCCTCTGTTCCATCCATTAGCCCGGAGGATTTGAGTGACACGGTTTTTCTCTGCCATGCCTTGTTTGGCTAACTCAATTTTGAGAACTTCGCTAAGTATTTCTGATGCCGATACTTCATTGCGAATGTTAGCCCAAGCCATGATTTCCGCTTCCCAAGGATCTGTGCTTTGATAATGTTTGTTAGCAGCCTCTAACCATTCATCTTCGGTGTCGGTCAAGTGCCACTGTTCTCCACTCTTGTAAGCGGCGACGGCAGCAGCCCAAATCAGATCCCGTTCTTTTTGAAGTAACTGAATGTTGATCCGGTTGACTAAAACCGAAACTACCCAGAAACGACGCTCACCAGTCGGGTCATACAAGAATTCGTCCTGATTAGTAGTGCCAACAAAAATAGATGGTCTGGGTAAATCCTCAATATCTGTACCATAAGGGCGGCGAATCGAATCAGTCAGACGTGAGAGAAAAGCTTTGAGCTGTGAGACATCTTTCTTTTTATAGGAGTTCTCAAACTCGGCATACTCCAACAGCCAGTACTGGCCAATCTTCATGATTTCATCTTTTTCTGTGCCAGAGATGTCATCAGTGAAAAACTGTTTACCTGCTAAAACTCTCCAAAATGTTGACTTGAGAGATTTCTGCTTACCTTGAAGGATGGTAATTTCATCGTGCTTGCACCCCGGCTCGTATGCCCGTGCCACAGCTGCAATCAAAGTCCGTTTCATCAGCGCAGCGTGTAACGGGTTATTAGTGCCAAAGTAACGTGAAGCTATTGTATCAAGTATGCTGATCTCGACATCAGTATGTTTATGGCTCACCCGTTCGAGATATTCAACCACTGGACTGTAGGGATTTTCTTGAGCTAGGTCGAGAACAATGCCCTTACCTTGTTCCTTGCTAATATCGATATGAATTTGTCTAGCGATCTTCAAGTCGATGCGGTCAAGTGGTAGTGGTTGTCCGTCAAGTTCTACTTGTTTTTTAAGGGTGTTCCAGCGCAGACGTTCACCCCAGACGGCACGAATCTGATTAAATTTTTGCTCCAACTTGCTTTCTGTTGTCCGAGAACGTTCGGCATCTGCTTCTAGAGACTTATTGAGCGCATCAACAACGATGCGTCTATCCGAAATTGCTTGTAGGATGTCATCTACGGTTGCCCCATCTTGTACCCAGTCTTTAATATCCAGTCCCCCATTTTTAGGTAGGTGTGTCCAGTAAAACTCATTGGGTGGGGCATACAACCATAAGGCATTCGGGAAGTCTTTAAAGATATCCTCCATGTGCTTTAACCCAGGTTCATCACGGTCGGGACAAAGAACTAGATTAGCATCTTCTAAATCCGCTTGGTAATTGCCGTAGGCGCGATACTTCAGAGCGCCGCCGATTGTGGTCGTGGCAGGTATATCCATCTCCCAAAGAATATCGGCTATGCCTTCACCCTCTACGATGAAGATGGTTCTACCATCTGCGATCGCTGCTTTGATTTCGCTATAACGATAAATGGGAATAGAGGCTTTTGCTTCATCAGTTAATCCTTTAACCCAGTTGTGACTATCCCAATGTGACTGAAAGATTCGCTTTTTCCCGTTGCCGTCATCAATGCGAGTTACCTTAACCAATGGTTGCCCTGAGCGGTCGTAGTAAATATATTCTTTCTTGCCTTGGGGACGCGGCGGTTTTTGATGCAAGACTGGTGCGTAGTATGGCTTGCCGTTGCGGTCAGTCTTTGATGTTTGCTCCCACCCAGAAGCGGGTTGGACATCGCGGTTGCAGACTGTCAATTCTCCTATTGAGTAGCACCAGTCTGGTTTACCACAGTGGGGGCAGGGTAAATGCTTTGTTACCTCCATTGGTTTGGAGGCGAGATCCCTTGACATTACGGAGCGGCCAACGGTCTCTTGTCCTGTTAAAAGGGCTACCATTGTGAAATCCTTGTGAGGTAAATTGTGTGGGCTTTACCTCCCCTGAAGATTTACCAAAGTTTTAATCAAATTTCTCTATAACCTGTTGTAGGAAGTTCTCGGAACTGCTAGCATTAGGTTATAAAGAAATTTGAATATTTTGCGAAGGGGTGTCTTCTCGGACTGCTAAACAACTAGCGCTAACTAGTTGAGTCTTGGGGAGGCATTCTTTTCTTATGTATATCGAGTGACATGACACTTAGAAAAGATGGACTAAGGGTATAGTCTTATTACATAGTAATTGATCTTCCAAAAAAAATAAATAACAAATGTCTCAGATTTATAAAATAAAATAATTTAGCTTTTTCTCAACTTAAGGTATAGTAAAGCTTCTAGAAGTTTCAGATAATATTAAAAACCAGAAAGTTTTGTCACCATTCTAATAACATTAATAGTGTTAGTAAAAATAATTTAGTTGAGCTAGCAGGTATTCTAAGGATGGTATCTGTATCAATTTCAATCAAATCTTAGTACATGGGGTCATTGTGCCAAATTCGGTTTTTGTACGAATCGGAAAATGTAGACCGGCGACAGGACAGAGTTGTTGCGTGGTATTGGCAATGATTGTGCGCTTTAAAACTGGTTTTCGGCTGAAAATCAGAGCCGTATACAATTACAATCCGCTTCCACCATTGCGATCGCGCAGTATCCGCAAGATTTCACTCATATCAGTTTTTAGCTGATTTAGATCAGCAGTATGAGCATTGAGAACCTGGGAATGCTCGGTAACTGTATTTAAGATTTGTGAAATTGCCACTTGGCTTGTACCGATAGTTCCAGTCAAGAGCTTTAGCGAATTGACCTCGGCTGTAAGCGTATCTAAGCGTGAGTAAATATCTTGAATTTGGGCTTCTGTCATGCTTCGTCTCCATTCCGATCATTTAGGGGGAGCCAAGGGATTGATTTCAAGCCAATGGCTGAGGGGTTAATCATTTATTTGCAACTCATCCCATATATCATTAATCTCTTTTTCAATAACTGAAACTGATAGTGCTTCTCCTTTGTCAATTAATCTTTCTATTGCTTCACCTTGTAAAATCAATCTTTCTATTTGTGAGCCTTCATTACGTCCTTTGCGATCTGCTAAAGAGGTTAGTAGCTTTCTGATAGATGAATCTAGCTTGTAGTTTACCCTGTCTACGGGTCGGGTTCTTTTGGGTCTACCCACAATTTTTGCTGTCATGATGTCTTGTCTAATTGAACCTCAAAAACATCTGTAATACACATACTATCTGTATAAAACGGTTTTGTACAGATTTGGTACATACATTAATCTAATCTTATGGACTCATCTTATTGCAATAATCTTTTAGTATGTTTTTAATATGTACAAAAAACATATTTTGGCATACACTAATAAACATGAGGCAAAAACGCCAGCGAGAGACAAGATAGACGTATTCTTGGCGACTTCAGCCTGCGAATTTATTTTGAGGAGAATTTATGCGAGTAACAATCAGGCAATCTCTACACCCATTTATCAGCAATAAAGCGCAGGAATTAGGCATTAATGACCATGCAGAAGTAGTTAACTTCCTTTTACTTCAGATTTTACAAAATTCGATGCTGTCACAGGCTCCCACAAGGGGGAGCCAAGATACTCAGTAGTGTTGAAAAGAATGTTTCATGAAACAGTTTCAACGGTTGCATCAATGTTTCAGCCTCACTTCAACCGTGAAACGCCACTTACACCCGCCGTCAACATGAAACATGAAACATGAAACGTTAGTTGATGACGACTACTTTTGCTTGTGACAGTGACGATAAAAAGTTGAGGGTAAAACGATATGTCAAGACCTAAAAAACAACCAACATCTATAAGCGCGAATGCACCCAACACAAACGAGGCTGAAACTATAACAGAGAAAGCATCAATGCCATCAAAAAAGGTAATTCATTTGATGCTAGATGCTGGACGCTCCAGTATTAAATATCAGGCTTTCGTTAATAACGAAACTGGCACAACACCAGTAATGAAGACCGAATCCTTGGTGTGTTGTGTGCCATCAGTGCCCTTTGGAGAATTAGGAGCTTTCAGCCTAAGCCGGGGTAAGGACGAGAGCAACAAAGATATTACTGAGCATTGGGTCGTTGGTAGCTCCGCCAGACTGCAAGGTAAGGAATATATAGCGATGAGTGATTCCGAGAATCACAAAGTACACTACTTCCCCATCCTTGCATTAGGTGCAATTGCATCTCTGCCAAATCTGCTTGAGTTGTCCACGGGTACAAGCAACAAGCGTAGAACCTTGCACATTCGTTTATCAACGCTCTCGCTAGCTTCCCCATTAGAACTAAAAAAAGCCATTGAACAATGCAAGTGGATCGCGGTAGATGGTGTTAGATACCGTCTGTGCTTCTCTAAACTTGGCTTTCTGGGATTCCCGGAAGGATATGGCGCATCACTTTGGGCAAGCGAACGCTTTGACGATAAACAGTTCCATACTTTTGATATTGGGTATGGTACAGCCACAATCAGCGAATACAGCAATCTCGGCAAATTACCAAAACGGGTAACTTGTAGTCCGAATGGTGGCGGTGGTGTTGCCACACTCATCAAAGAATTCTCCAGAGCATTGAGCAATACCGATTCTTCTAAAATGATTCGCCCCTCCCAACTGCGCGAGATTTTAGAAACTGCAACCGTTGGTGATAACGGCATAAGTGCGATTGCACCTGATGGTGAAGACATTGGGACTGAGTTAGAGAACGCGATTCATTCATGGATGAAAGATTCTCCCTTGGCTTATGCCCTAGATGACGTATCCGTGAAAGCCAGACGCAGCAAAGTAACTTTGTGTGGCGGTGCGTTTGCGATCGCGCCTGTGCAGATGTTGATTAAAGAAAGATTACTTAAATCTTGCATTCCAGAAAGTAATTTGTTGATTCCCGAAAATCCGGGAACCGTTGCTTTATCAGAAATGAAAAAACTTTACTTAGGAGAAACGACCGATGTTAAACAAGCGGCTTAATTACAATGTCCCTCAAGACTTGACTCCAGCCATCAGAATGCTTGCAGAAATGGATGGTACAACCCCCGCTTACTGGCTGAGGAAAGCTTTAGAGAAATTAGTAAATGAAAGGTTCTCCGTTAACAACAATCATCAAATTAACTTAGGAGATTTGGAGGCGATAAGAGGTGAATAATATGATGAACAGTATTGTTAGCACAGAAGAAATAGTAATCATTCTGGCTGGTGTTGAGCAAACTTTAAGGTTGATTCAAGCTACTCCCGAATACAGGAGGCTACAAACATCAGAGCATTTTACTACATCAAACGACTTGGTTTTGAATGATGCCATTCAATCAATATCTGAAGTTCTAGATGGCATTGAAAAAGTACAACTCGCTAACAGTTCTGATGAGTATTAATTGTGCAAACGCTTGCCCGGTCAAGAAAAGCGTTCGCACAAGTGACTTACATCAGGGATGAAATCAGTACACACATTAAAGGATACCAAAATGGCGCACCCAGTAGGATATTACTCCCTCTCTCACGACAATGCACTGATTAAAGATATGTGTGAGACATGGGGGGAAGGATTAGAGAAGATGAGCGAATCAGACACACTCTGGTTAATTGCAAAAATCGCTCATCAAGCATGGTTAGAGTGTGAATCTTCTACTGCTCCTAGCAATGAAGCAGAGTCAGTATTGAAACGACTGCATGAGTTAAAGCAATGGGAGAAGTTTGCACTAATCAGCGCGATGGCACAGTGAGATGTACAAGAAGCAATTGTATTTAGCCTTGATCGGTGTCGGGGTCTGCTTCTTGCCTGTAATCATCCCTTTAGTACCCAAGTTGGGGGCTTATGCAGAAGCCGAAAGATTAAAAGCCACCGAAGGATTAGAACGTCAGCGCATAGAAGAACGGGCAAAAACCAGCGATGCCTTATACGAGGCGGGAGTCATGCCCACAACCCGAAAACTGAGGATTACGAATTATTTTGACAGCAGTAAACGCAATCCCAGACCAGACACAACCCTTTATCAAGATGACGAAATTGTTGATGTTTTTGATGCTTCTGGGCGCTGCATAGGTCGGATTGAAGAAGGGATTTGGAAGTGGAAGCACAAAGCCAAAGGGATTTGTAAAAGCGTTCAAAATATCAAACCAGTGAGGAAAAAGTAATGGCGTTAGGAACATCTGGTGCAGAAAGTAATAGTACTGGTAACACTGATGGTAAACCCAAGGGTAAGAAGCGATCGCTTGGTGAAATCATAGATTTTTGCGCCAAGGCTGTTGTGATGATTGTTGGTTTACCTATTAGGGCAGCCGCCGCTATAGTCAATCAGTTTGTTGCTAACGGTGGCGCGGGTCGTGCCTTAGTAGGTGGGATTCTATTTATCGGCGGTTCTGTAATTAGTGCTGATTCAACTTGGCAATTAATCTTTACTGGGCCCCCTGTTTTACCCTGGTTTGAGCCGACTTGGAATTGGCTAAATGTGCCGTTTGCACTGTTCAACCCGTTTTTTTACCTTGCATTCATAATTTCTGTAGGTGTTCAAGTAATTGAAGCCCATGCCCTACGCGGTAAAAACCCAGATTCAGCTAGGCGGGAACTTCAAGACCACATGGTTTATGAGCTTGAAACCAAGCCTAGTGGCAAGATTGACTTGGTAGGCCAGTTGTGGCAAGACTACAAGACCGCAGGGACACGCGATCGCTCTAGTGCTGGGCTAGTTGTGATTGCGGTTTGGGTGTTCGATATTGTCACCACCTTTGCGGCTCGTAACCCATTCGACTACACAGCCCCGTTGATGATATTGGGCTGCACCTTATTCAACATTGGGACAATGATGGCAGGTGAAATTGGGTTCGCTATTTGGCGGTTGACCAAAGATTAAAGCTCGTGCCGCTCAACAACTCTCTACATTGAGCGGCACTCACTACTTAACAGGGCATTTGTTTTATGCAAAGTAACAATATCCCAAAAATTACAACTAAAGAAACTGAACATTTGCGCGAATCATATCCTAGCTTGTCTCACTTGGAAGCCGGAAATATCGCCCAATGGCTGCAAGAGAGAAAAGAGCAATTGTTTGAAATGGCCAGAGTTTCTGAGAACGAAGCAGACATGACCCGTGTACTTGGCTTGCTGGCTTCTGGGATCGGAGCGGTTTGTTATGCTGTCAACCCTTTAGCTATAGTTGGTGGTTTAATTGGCGGTGCTGCATGGCTATGGTTTGTAGTGGAACATTCCAATAGAACCAAAGAGATTGCCCCCTTACCCTTTGTACGTGGCAACTTTATAGACGCTCTAGCTCGTGCTGGTGACTATGATAATCGAAGCAATTATCAAGCAGATCATCTTGCTAATACCGTTAAATTCTTAGAACGACAATCAGCAGAAGAGTATGCCTTTCTTCATGCTGAATTTGAAAATATTGTCCAGTATTTAACCCAAGTTGAGCCAGGAAAACGTTTTTATGCTTATCGCTGGATGTTTGGCTGGTTTGGCAAGCTTTTGGGTCGTCAGCTACCCACTTATCAAAGTATGGCTCTCCATTTACAGGATGTGACCATTGACAGTCGGGTGAATCGGTCTGAGATAAGTGCCATCGCACAGGCTCAAACTCAGTTACCACCCACCGTAGATATTAAACAGTTTCAATCACCACAGATAGATATTCGCCACAGTCCCCAAGCTTCGGAACTTTCTAGACCGGAGGAGTTACAGCCATCAGCTAATGGGCTTTCACCAGAGACTATAACTCATCTGACTTTGGCGAATAGAGCAAACGCACTTATCGCCGCTTTAACTCAAAGTGGTTTCAAAGTAGAAGACATGATGAGTTCTCAGGTGATAGCGATTGCAGGTACTCAGCGAGGTGGCAAGGGAACCTTAGCAGCAATCTTAGCAACATTATCTCTAGCTTTAGATTCGGGATTAAATACCCAATACTTTACAGCCGGGGTGGACGTTTACCCCTTTAGTTGCAATCTGATTTCTGCTCTGAAATACCCTGAAAAAGATGCGGACGGTGCAGATAAACTAGTCGCCCGTGACTTGCTTAAATTTCTTAAAGGCTTAGATGCAAGTGAACCTTACTCCCACAAAAACTTACTTCTTGTGATTGATGAGGCAATGCGCTTGCTGTCCTTACTTGATGAAAGCGATCGCACTTGGGCTATCCAATATCTGCTGAGTCGCTTCGCCAAATGTGGCGGTACATTAATCATTGTCTTGCATGGCTCCAACCTTACAAGCGTGGTTGGCAAGGCCACAGCAGGACTAGCAGATACCTTTAAGCTATCGGTTAACTTTATTGGTTGTGTAGCTCAGTCTGTCAGCGCTGGCGGATTGCGAAAAATTAATGTTGCCAGTGGGGAATATTTCAAAGCCAACCCTAATAACTTTGCTGAACCTGTTAACGGTGGCAATCTCGGCATGATTCCAGACTGGTTAAAGATAGAGTTACACCCAGGAAATGGTCAGCCAGATCCAGCAAGAACATTACTCAAATTCTTCCCGGAACTGGTGCAGCATCACCAGCCAGCAGTTATGCCCAGAGGCGAGAAAATTGCACCACCAGACGCAGTTAATCAGCTAGAATCCATTTTCTCAAAGCCTACCCAAGAGGTTGAAATTGCAGAGCTAGAAGAAGAACTGAGTATTTCTGAGGTGGATAAAAATCTGATTTTAAACATTGTTACTTCAGCCGTTGCAACACCAGTTAGTTTTGCTGCGATTAGAAATAGCCGAAGGTGGGGTGAAGATAAAAGGAGTGTTCGCTATTTAAGGAGTGCGATTGCACAACTTATAGAATCCAAGCAATTGAAGGGTAGTGAGAAGTCAGGCTTTACTGCTTTTTCAGATTAAATCCCCTTTATATTCTCCTTAATTAGTGTTATTTATCTTGATGGACAATAGTAGCAGTATTAGTTAGGGATAGCTGGATTATCCTTAAGCAATACTGCTTATGTCAGGAATTAATTGGACTTAGCTACCGATATTCTCTCTCAAATACTTTTACAGTTAGTCGTTTATATTTCATCTTCATTGTAGATTTTTGGTACAAAAGCATAGCTAGTTGATTGGCTATTTGGTGACGATTTCTCTGATTGCTCCTTAGCTGCTGCTTTCTTACGCTTAGTAGTTTTATTTGTTAAATCTGAAGATTTTTCACTTGTAGAGGGCAATGAACTAGACGACCCATCACCATTAGAATTCTCTTGTGAGGTGGATTGAGCAGATGATTCAGAATTTAATTCTGATGATGAAGCAAGCGAATTATCATCTGATGTATTAGCACCCGTTGTCAAAGCTTTCTTATGAAAACTCTTCAGACCACTGGCCGCCAGTTCTACCCCATGACCTTTAAACACATCAGAAACATCGTCATAAGAGTAGCCAGCATCTAACATATCTTGAATAGGTTTAGCCAAACTGAGGACTAAATCTGACAGGCTGATAGTTTTAGGAGTCGCCGCTTTCTGTTTGAGACTGGTTTGAATATCTTCTATTTTTGATAAAGGAACAGCTTTCGGTTTACGAGACATAGCCACCAGTAATAATAAATCACTTCATTGTAAAAAACTCGCGGTCAGAAAAAGTTTAAGTTTCTTGTCGTGATGTGACGAATATCAACAAAAAATGATTTGTATCCTCGTGAGGTAGACTAGTTTAAAAAAGCAGTTACCCATGAATCAACACTCTGATATCAAAGGGTGTTGGCAGCATTGTTAAATAGACCCTGCCCTCGGTTACACTCTTGTTGTTGCACAGAGTTAATCGTGGTTCGCCAAAGTCTCGTACTCTCCCAGTCTCTCGTTGTGCCCCTTGGCTCTCGTTACCTCATTCCTGTCGTGGGGGCATAGGCAAGCAATACGCCGTAACGCACTACGTGCTACTTTATCCTCCGGGTAAAGCGGCGTGGTTGCTTGTTGGGGGTATCCCCCAAACCCCCTTTTATAGGTCTATTAGAAGTGAATTAATGATTATGCCTAGAAACTCCTTTTACCCGTCAAGCACCAAGCAAAAAAGAATAAGAGAGGCAGCCGAGAACGAGCCGAGCCTCAAACCTAAAATTCCGCTCGGTGCAGAAATTATATATTTTCAAAAATATACAGATGATTGGGGGTACAAATTAGAACGAAGAATCAAATCTCAAATCATTGATGAAAGCCCAAAGGATAAAAATTATCAACTGAAAGTAAAAATTCTGGTTGAGGACAAAGCTAGATGGGTTTCGCGTTCCAGTGTTATTCCTGCTAAAAAAGCCGAATGACAAAAAGTGAAAATTAGCCTACAAGAGGTTCCGGGTTATCCGCCTACCTGCTTGGTGCTTCGCACCATCGCAGCTACAGCGAATAACCCGGTGAAAAATGAAGAAGCAGATAAATAAATGCTTAACTAGTTATGCAGCCAGACCCCCGCACCAATCTCAGTAATCAACTAGCTGACATATTAACCAATCGGTCAGTAGCACCAGATGAGAAGCGAGAAGTAACCATCACATTTAGGGCTAGCTATGCCGAGAAAGCTAGACTAGAGCAACGGTGTAGTGGAGTGGTGCAGAGTGACTATATTAGAGCGAGATTATTTGACTACCCTTTACCACATCCTAAGTTAATCATTCCCGAAGTCAACCGACAGGCTATCTACGAGTTAAAGAAGATTGGTAATAACCTGAATCAGCAGACTAGGGCTATTAACGAAGCTGTGAAAATTGGTAGCCAACCCCTGAGTAATGAAGTGAAATCATATCTGAAAACTCTTGAAGAACTGACAACGCTTTTAGAACAGACTCGCCAATCACTCACTCAACCATCGGTAGAGGGACAGCGCAATGATTACCAAAATCAAAGCTAACAAATCATTTCGTGGCACTACTAAGTATGTGCTTGAGAAAGAAAAAGCCAAAATCATTGGTGGGAATATGTACGGTCAAAGCACTAATGAACTGGTAGAGCAGTTTACCTTATCAGCCCACCTTAACCCCCAACTAAAAGACCCGTGCTATCACTTGATGCTTAGTGTACCGAAAAATGATAGAACCTTAAATGATGATGAATTAGCTAATCTATCCCAACGTCACTTGGCATCGGTCATTATACTATCGCGGCTTCAAGGTGATGAATCCCAAGTTAAACAACCTGATAAAAGGATAGCTGACATCAAACTAAACCAGCTAGTTGATGAATTTATAGAATCAGAATTACCCGCTTATGACTTCTTTATAGCGCGGCACTCTGACAAAGAACACGACCACACCCACATCGTTGCATCTAGAGTTAATAATCTAGATGGTAAGTCTATTCGCACTTGGAACAATTACGCCCATTCAGAACACTCTGCCCGACTGCTAGAGCGAGAATTTCAGCTAACCCCAGTCCAAAGTAGTTGGGAGAGTAAGCAAAAGGCTATGACTCGGAATCAACTGGAACGAGTCGAGAGTTTGGGACTTCCAGGCGAAGAAATAATGCGACGGGCTATTGAGCAAGTGGCAGCAGATAAACCTACAATGCCCCATCTAATTGAGCAGTTATGGAGAGAGCATCAAGTCAAAGCTGTCGTAAGTTATTACGGTCACGGTGGGGTAAGGGGCATCAAGTTTGGCATTGATGTCGGCTCATTTAATGAAGATGGTAGTCCCCGTTTGCTCTGGAAACAGGGAGGTAATCTCAATAAATATAAGTGTTCATTTACAAAGCTCCAGTCTGAATTGGGGATAAACTACGACCCTAAACGTGATGATAGCGAAATTAAACGTTTAAATAATTTCTTAGAATCTGTAGATAATAAGCAAGTTAATAAACAAATAATATCAACCACATTACCTAAAGAAGCTCAAGCTATAGCCGAAACTAAACACCAGATAAACCCAGCTAAATCAGATGCAGAACAACGAGCAAGTTCAGAACTCATAAATACAATCTCTAACTTTATTGAACAGTCAGCAGTTGATAATGCCTTGGTTGAAACGTTACCACAATTAGCAGAACAACTCTCTCAATATAACCAGCAGTTATCAGCAGGTAGAACCGCATTCGACGAGCTATCATCGGCGATTACTCAAGAGTTACAATCCCATACAGAGAAGAAAGCTATCTTATCAATCTCTGATTATATTGAGCAATCAACTGTCGAGTCAGCCTTAACTGAAGCAGTATTAGAATTAACGCAACAACTTTCTCAATACAAAGAGGAACTCGTTACAGCTAAAACTACATTCAATGACCTGGATGCAGTGCTTGCAACTGAGTTACAATCCTATACAGAGAAGAGAGCCATTTCATCAATTTCTGATTACATTGAGCAATCGACTGTCTCTTCAGCATTAACTGAAGCAGTAGTAGAATTAATGCAACAACTTTCTCAATATAAAGAGGAACTTGTTACAGCTAAAGCTACATTTAATGACCTGAATGCAGTGCTTGCGACTGAGTTACAATCATATCTAGAGAAAAGAGCTATTTCATCAGTTTCTGATTATATTGAGCAATCGACTGTTGAATCAGCATTAACTGAAACAGTATTAGAATTAACACAACAACTTTCTCAATATCAGCAGCAAGAAACTGGAAAAACCATCTTCGACGACCTGGAAGCAGCGATTGTTTATTTGGAGCAACTCCATAGATCGCAAAAACCAGTGGATGCAATTGCTCTTAATCAAACTCCAACTATAACCACAGATGAACCAAAGTTAAAAGATAATCTTTCAGCCGAGTTATATCAGTATTACAGCGCCGACTTGCAAAACTTATTAGTGACTGACCGAGACAAAGAAATTGCTATGCGGGCGCTATTAGATAATAAGCCATCTGAGGAAGTTGAAGAAATTATCTTTGCCAGTCCAGCCGGATGGACACAAGATGAAGCCAGAGAATTGGTACTAATTGCTAGCAATAAGCTGGCAACTCAAAAGTCAGAATCAGAACAGTCACTCGATGGAAAGCAGCGTATTGAATCGGAATTCTTAGCGATGGCTGTGCCTATTGCTGTTGAATTAATCAACTGGCAATTAAGAGAAACTGGCTCAAATAGCCTTAGATTCAAACGTGCAACTCTAGAGAAGCAGGGTAGAGAATTGGTATTTACCCATGATGAACGAGGTGAGATTTTCCGAGTGGCAGTCAGCCGAAACCAGTCAGGTGAGCTTGAGTATTCACCGATTAATATCGGGACAGTGGAGAGAGAAGACCTGATGCTTTGGCAAAAAGCAGATCGCGTATTGCAACAGATAACAGAAGAACAGCAACAATCAAAAAGACAAAGTAAAGGGATCTCCCTCTAGGCGATGGCGCAACTCAAAACTTAGCAAGCTCAATCAAGAGTCGGTATCTGCCACTGCCAGCTTAAATAGGGCATAAAAAAGTATGATAACGACAGAATAACTTTAAATTTAGTTTGCGTAAATACATGGATCGCAACTGATAAGTAATAAATAGAGTTGAATGAGATTTCTCAGTAGTTTAAGAGGTAGCTTAACTAATGGGCGTGGAGCAGTTAGGATTAGAACCACCGACTCAAGCACAAGAGCAGACAGAAGCACCATTGGGAAGCATTAATACAGCAGCGAAAGAAGATATGAGATTTCTTCAAAAACTTCTCCTAGCCAATGCAACAGCAAATACGCCTCCTGAATGGCGTGAAAGTTTAAAACTAATCAGTGCCGGTCTTTTAGGTATAAGCTTATGGTTTTTCATAGGATGGATTGCAGGTACAAGTTACTTGAAAATCCAAGACTATTCCGAGCAAATTTCAAAGCTGAAAGACTCAAAAGATCCTCAAATTGAGAATCTTAATAAAGCAGTTAGCATTATTAACGACGCATCCAAAACGCTATATTCGCAATTAATCCCGATAGCAACAGCAGTCAGTGGATTTTTCTTTGTTACCGCAAATTCACACTCTAGTGGGCTACTAGTACCAAAAAACAAAACTGAATCTTCAGAAGCTGACGGAGGAAAAAACACATAAACATTGCACTTTCGTCTTGCTACTTGCACGCAAACAACTATAACTTTAAAGGCAGTAAATGAAACTCTTTACAATTGGTGACAGTATTTCTCAAGGCTTTATGTCTTTGGCAGCAGCACGCACAGACCTTTGTTTTTCAACTTTGATTGCTAAGTCAATGGGGCTAAAAGTTGGTGCTGAATATTTATACCCTGAATGGTTAGCGGGCGGACTACCAGCCAATATTGAGAAGATTCTACGGCGTTTGGAGAAAAAATATGGTTCAGATATCAATGCCCTAGATTGGCTGACCATATTACCAACTATTGAGGGGGTACTTGATGAAGCTGAAGATTACTATGAACGGCAAGGAGGTAGTGCTGAACAGCGTTATCCAGGAGGAATTGAATTCTTCGACAATGTAGCAATTCAGGGCTTTGATATTGCTGATTCTTGGATGATTACGCCCAAGGTTTGCAAGTATCAAATTAAACTTAGTAACGACAAAGGAGAGGGTAAAGATGATTTCTTCGGCCTGCCCAATGCTGTCTTCTACCGGACTGCACTTAAAGTTCTCAACCCGTCTTTAAATCCTTCTTTTGACAACCATAGCCAACTTGGTTGGTTAAACCACCATACAATCGCTCCAGGAGGAGTTGAGAATTTAATTATCTGGTTAGGAGCAAACAATGCGCTTGGAACTGTAATCGGTTTAGAAATTAATCAAACTCCCAATGACCCAGATCAGATTCTCAAAAACCCAAGTCAAAAGCCCGAATCATTCCGTGAGGTAAGAGAAAAATGGAACTTGTGGCATCCCAACGATTTCAAGGCTGAATATCAAGAATTGCTTGATCGGGTTGATGCAATCATGCAAAATAACACCAACCCCGATTGGAATGTTTTCATTGGAACAGTACCGTTTGTAACTATTGCGCCATTGGCAAAAGGCGTAGGCCCAACCACTGAAATTCACGTGCCAGGAGAGGAGAAACCTTTAAATTACTACAAATACTACACTTATTTCCCTTTTGAAGAGGATACGGTTAGAGAAACGGGAACCCTATACCTGACGCTACAAGATGCCATTTACATTGATGACTGTATTCGCACATACAATAAAGTAATCAAAGAACTGGTCGATAGTAAGAACAGTCAGCAAGATCAACCACGTTATCACATTGTTGATCTTGCCAATGCCTTACAAGAAATTGCCTTCAAGCGAAATGCTGGACAAGTGCAGTATGAATTCCCAGAATACTTCAATTTTGTCTATCCCCAGGTCAACACTAAATACTACCATGCAGACACTAATGGGCTACTACGACAAGGTGGACTATTTAGTTTGGATGGCATTCATCCGTCTGCCATCGGTCAAGGCCTGATTGCTTATGAATTCCTCAAAGAGATGAAAAAAGTTGGAGTTGTTGATAGTACCGAACTAGATTGGAAGTCGATCTTTTCTAGCGATCAACTTTATTCCCAACCTATTACTTTGATGCATGAGTTTTACGATAATAAAGAATTTGCTGAAACCATCATTAAGTTGTTCGGCAGAAATCCGCTTGCCAGAAACCCAGCTATTACTAGAAGACTTGGTTAAGCTATTTAGCTTAACCAAGTCTTCACCGCTCAAGTTAATAGATAGAGATACTGTTAGCTAGTGCCAACACCTGCGTTGACAAGCTAAGTCTAAGTCTTGAGTCGCGCTATATTGAGAAACGCGACTCAAGCCGGAGCCACGGTTGTAATTCAAGCAATTTCACAAGAATTCTTCTAGCTCATGGTTTGTAAGCTACAGCTAGCATCACAGAAGTGGGAATTTCCACATTCTCTGCAAAGTCCAATCCAGTTACTATAGCCTCCCGCTTTATGGCTGTGGCACTGACCCACCCAGTCCCGCAAGCTACATCCAGCAATCTCAAACCACACTTGGCTCCTACGGCATCCAATATGGCTTCATTCACTTGAGAAATCACAACAGCGATCGCGGCGGGGTATGAATGAATCAAGAAGACTTTGAGGCTCTGATTACACGAATTAGCCCAAAAGTGGAACGACGCATTACTCCTTCATCCCCATCGACCTAACGCAACACCTATAGGATAAGGCGATCCATTGAGATCGCCTTTGTGTTTTAGTTGAAAAGCATATGGTGTATAGTCTTCCTACAGCAGCATTCTGAATAATGCCAATAATAAGGAGACTATTGCAGCAATAGCTCCCAGTATTGGTTGCCAAAACTTACATTGCTGGCGAAATCTCAAAAGTAAAGATTTCTTATGGTTAATACTTGATGCTGTATGAGTAGCCGGATTTACATCAAGTCTAGATTCTGACTCAGAGCCAATTACTGGGATAGCTTGACGTGACTTCTCATCAAGTCCTTGGGCTACCTTTACCTCTTGTGTAATAGTCTGGTTCTGATTGACCTTTGTCATTGTCATAACTCCGTCTTAATTGGTTATGAGACAAAGTTACGTTGGGTGATAAGTGAAACGTTGGACATTTAAGAACACGACAGGGACAGAGATTAACTGTCATTTTCTGTCCCCAATAAAATCAAGCAATCCCTTAAAGTAAAAATATCTCTATCAGCGTAAACGCTTTAATTATGGGGGAAACACGAAATCGCAATAGTGTCCAAGTCAATGAAGAAGGACAACAAAAATTGAAAAACGCGAAAAGTACAAAACATAATTCTAAAGGCAGACTTTGGACGTATCCAGATATTGCTATAACTGCCGGAGTTCATGAGCGGACAGTTAAACGGTTGTTTTACGGTCAAAAAGTTGATTGGGAATACGCTAGTGCGATCGCTCAAGCCTTAAATTTAGAACTAACAGACTTAATTGATGTAAAACCGACGACTCCTGACCATTTGACAAAACCTACATCAGTTGTCCTTTCAGAGAAACCAAGACCTCCGCAACTCTACACCAACTCTCCATACCTTGCCAGCCATCGGTTTGTGGGACGAGAAGATAACCTCTACACACTTGACGAGTGGGCTCAACAGAGCGATCCACACTCAGCTTTCTTATTTGAAGCTATTGGGGGGAGTGGTAAAAGTATTCTGACATGGACGTGGCTTCAGAATCGGTCTGACAAAATCAGCGTGGATTGGGCTGGTCGCTTTTGGTATTCCTTCTATGAAAGAGGGGCGGAAACTCGGGACTTTTTAATTCAAGTTCTCTCTTACATGACTGAGCAACCGTACCAAAAACTTGAGGAAAAGGCAGTCGGTGAACTCGTTGAGCAGCTATTGCGGCAGTTGAGAGCAAAGCCGTGGCTGTTGATTCTTGATGGTATTGAGCGACTTCTCGTTCACTATCACCGCTTTGATGCTGCCTATGCCGACGATGATACGGCAGGGACGGAAGATAAGATTAGCCAGCGTGATCCATTAGCTATGGTTCGCGACGAAGATAGCGATCTGTTTAGATCCTTCTTGACTGCTGCGCCATCTAAGATTCTAATTACATCCCGATTGACACCGCGTTGCTTGGTAAACTCCTCGCATCAGCCACTTCCAGGACTCCATCATCAGCGACTTCCGGGTCTACGCCCCAAGGATGCCGAAGCACTTTTCCGCTCTTGTGGAGTGTATGGTGATAGCCAAGCTGTTCGGTCGTACCTAAAAGAAAGTTGTGACTGCCACCCACTTGTTATCGGTTTCCTTGCTGGTTTAGTGAAGCGATATCTCCCAGATCGCGGCAATTTTGACGCTTGGCTTAAGTCTCCAAATGGCGGTCTAGCGCTCAACCTTGCCGAATTGAACCTCGTACAGCGACGCAATCACATTCTCGAAGCAGCAGTTAATGCTCTCTCCGACAACAGTCGCGAGTTACTCGCGACTGTTGCTATGGTTTCGAGTGGTTTTGATTACAGAGTGCTAGTTGCGCTAAGTCCACCACTAGCACTAGAAATATCTGCGACATTAAATGAACCTGACACTGAAGCCAACTCGCCCCCTACTATGAATGACTTGCAACGGCAGGTTAATCGTCGCCATAATCAAAGCAATATTGCAGTTTCCCATCAAAATGGTGCAACACCAGATTCCATAGCATCTCGGCACCAGGCACAGTTTAATCTTCAAGCAACTGTTACGGATTTGGAGGAGCGTGGTCTTCTGCTATTCGACAAACAGAGAAGTTTATACGATCTGCATCCAGTTGTTCGCAGTGTTGTAGTCGGTGGTCTAGGCATCGTTGAGCGGGAGCGTTTTGGCGGAAGGATTATTGACTATTTTTCAGCTGCCGCAGCAAGACCCATAAATGAAGCTGAAACTCTAGAAGATGTTCAATCAGCTTTAAATGTTGTCCATACATATTTAGCGATGGGTAAGCTTGAAGACGCTTGGAAATTCTTTGATTCTGGACTTGGTGAAGCGTTATGGCTAAATCTAGAAGCATACGATAAAATTATTGCGATTTTACGACCGTTCTTTGCCGATAACTGGATTAATTTGAATGGAGGTTTATCCGCTCAGTATGCCTCCCACGCCTTAAATTGGGCAGGGGTAACTCTAGCAAGTCTTGACCTTCATCAAGAAGCTATTTGCAGCTACATAGCTGCGATAAAAATCAACTTAGAAAACAATAATTGGCAGAGTGTGTTAACAAATTTAACGAATATTGGTGTATCAGCAATAGATATAGAAAGGCTGGCCTTAGCAAATAGAATATTAAGCGTTTGCATTACTTTGAGTGAGGTTACTTGTGATGACGAATTGTTTTTTCTGTCCCATCTCACCAGCATGTACCTTGCAAATATCGTTGGTAACCAACACATGTCAGAGGAACACTGGCACAAGTTAGACCCTCTAGGCCGAGACTGGAGTCTTGCGCGTTATCGTCCCGGAGAGGCTGAGGCTGAACGTCTTAGATATCAGTTCTACTATGACTGCCTAATTGAAGCAGACCTACAAGCGGCAGAGCATATTGCAGCTAGCAGTCGGGCGAGCCGCCACGTCCGACGTAAGTTCCACCGACTAAGAGGCGAGTGGCTACTGAAAGAAAAACAATACGTACTTGCTGCTACCAGTCTTGAACATGCAGCTCAAATGGCCCGAGAAGTTGGATTGCGTGACGCAGTAGCAGAGACTCAACTGGCTTTAGCTAAGTATCGTGAAGGAACCTTAAAGTATCCACAAGAAGAGGCTGAGCAGCTCTCGGCTGAGAAGGAGCGTTCTGAACTTCACTTAGCTCTACTTTGGGAGGCAATTGGCGATGAAGTCCGTTCGCTAGACCACGCGCGAAAAGCTTTTGAAAAAGCATGTGCAGACGGTGAGCCCTACGTCTGTCGCCAATATCTGGATGTTGCTTGTGAATTGATCAAGCGGTTGAGTGGAGAAGCACCTAAGTGTAAATTGCATGACCCAAGTCATGATTCCAGGATTCTTTGTCCCCATACAGTGGATTTCGATTCTTTACTAAAGGAGATTGAATCGATGGTTGAGCAGCTCAGGGTTAAAAATAAAAATGCCATCGAGCGGCATAGAAACCGTTCATCTGAGGAAAGACGAATTGCAAACAAAGGGCATCTAATTCACAAGTTGAAGGCCAAGGACTCAACTGGTAGGTGGGCGTACTATTTCATTTTAGTCGAACCGTCTCAAGAAAAAGAGTTCCTAAGCGCTCTAGATTCTAATGCCGACACTGACCTAAACTACTATGGCGAGGTGATTGCGTCTAACTATGGTGAAGAACCCAGCAATGAGGTCAAGAAATTACTTCGAGAAAAGTACGGATTCAGTGTATGAGGGGTAAATATAGCGTAGGCAACGGAGCAGGAAAATGCAAGAATCTCTTGCGCCACGTTCACACATACCCAACCACGTTCATTGACTTTTGTTACCCAAAAGTCTATATCTTCACGCTTCCATGCCAACTGACCGTGGAACGGCTCGCAAGGTTTGTAGCGATACACAAAATTGTCAATAACGCGTCTAAACTCGAAGCTTCTGCGATTCGTTCTGGAGAAACCCACAATCGGGTAATTTCTATTTATTTCTCCATCTGGTCATTCGTTGCGATCGCTTTCAAGACTGCACTCCCATGCAATCACGTCAAATCTCGCCACTATTTCAAATACCGTAATATGCTCTACGCTACTGGCGAGGTTTACCCTGTCGTAATTTGGCGAGAATCAAAACAGCTTGTCAACGTACTCTTGTAGATCACTGCGTTTAACTCGCCAACCCTTGCCAATTACTTTGGCTTTTAACGAACCCGCCGTAATTGCATCTCGCAGGAATTCTCTAGACAACCCAGTTAGCGCTTGTGCCTCTGCAATAGTCAGTAGTAGCTTATCAGCGATCGGCACTACTGGCTGATTGTCACCTCTGCCCAGCAGCCCTTCAATGATTGAGGACAATTTATCAATTACCCCAATCTCGCCAAACTCCGCAATCTCGCCAGAAGAATGCACTAATTTACCTGTCTGTGGCTGTTGCTCTGTCGCTATTTGACGAGGTTCAAAGGCTGGTTTTACTGTCGGTTGGTTCAGTTCTGACTTGAATGCTTCCAGTTCGGCGGGGTCAAAGTTGGCAGTCGGGCGAGTTTTCCCTTTCTCGTACTTAACGCTGATTCGCCCTTGCTGAACATAACGCTCAAGCGCTCTCACGCTGACACCAAGATAATCTGCTGCTTCCTGCTTGTTCATAAATCTCGCCAAATATCGAACCTCGCCAAAATCCTATCAGTGATTGGCGAGTTTTGGCGAGATTGAGAAAGAGCAACCATTATTCCTCAGATGTGCCTATGCTATTTTTAGCCTAAAGTATAGGACTAGGTGCTATACTTTAACCGAAGAGACTAGAAAATGAAAATTTACAAAAACCGTACTTTTGACCGTTGGGCGCGAAAGGAAGGGTTAAACAATCTTAGTCTCTGTAACGCTGTAAACGAAATGGCAGCAGGGCTTTATGATGCTGACCTGGGAGGTGGACTGTTTAAAAAACGCATAGCAAAACCAGGGAAGGGTAAGAGTGGTGGATTTCGGACACTAGTAGCTACTAATAATGAAGATCGTTGGTTTTTTATTTTTGGCTTTTCAAAAAACGAACGCAGCAACATTGACTCATATGAAGAAGAAGCTCTAAAAATGTTATCCAAGCAATTACTTGCTTATACACATGATGAGCTTGAGCAGGCAAAAAATAGTAATGCGTTAATAGAGGTGATTTGTGATGCGTCAGAAAAAATCAGCGATTCTTGAAGCAGTTCATGAGACAGCAAAAGACCTACACAAAGCTGGGCTAATGAATCAAACTACATTGCGCGAATTTGAACACCTATGTCTACCTCCTATTGAGCCTCTAGAACCATTACAAATTAAAGAAATACGGGAATCATCTCAAGTCAGTCAAGCTGTTTTTGCACGTATTTTGAATATAAGTCCTTCAACAGTTCAAAAATGGGAAATAGGACAAAAGCGGCCTAGTGGAGCATCTCTTAAGCTACTGCACTTGGTAAAGAATCGTGGGTTAAACAGTGTGCTGTATTAAAATTTTTGGCTCGGAAAACTTACTTACGGGTTATTCCTCTAATTTAACTTGTAAACCATTGTTCACCTCTGGTCGCTCAAAAACCCCAAACTAAGAAACTCTAGTAGCTAATTTCTTACTTTTATTTATCACAGCCGAGACTTATCAATGATTTTGAGAGCTTCGGCTGCCCAGCTTTATTGTGCGGTCGGATCTGAAATATCTGGGGCATCTGGGGAAAAAAGAGTTTTAAAATATACTCAAAATCTTGAAAAGTTTACTTACATAATTTAATAAAATGCTGACTCAGAATTTTATTGAAAATCTACCTGCCTTTATAGGATTGTTAATTACATCTAGCTGGCTTATATATACAAGTTTACGCATCGCATACAACTTAGATTTAATTCAAGTAACTATAAATTGGTTGTCAAATAAAAAAATTCTTTTACCATCTTTAGCTACTTTAATCTCACCTTTCTTGTTCATGTACGTTTATAAAATCGTGCCATTATTAGTGGATAAATGGAGACTTCGTGAATTTATTGGCATTTTAGGGGCAGTTACAGGTGTAATACTTGGTTTTCTTGTTAGTGAATTCCGTCAATGGAAGACAGAATTGCAACAATTTGATACAGTCCGTACTATGTTAAGGATTGAAATAAAGCAAGATTTAGAATTACTTAA